>DATDJA010000175.1:0-6823 GCA_036520795.1 Candidatus Limnocylindrales bacterium | reverse complement strand
GCCGCCGGGGCTACGACGACACCTCCTCGTCGACCTTGGCCTTCCGGGTCCGCTTGGGCTTGGCGGGCGCGGTCGCCGCCTCGGGCTCTGCGGGCGGGCTCGCGTCGGCCGCGAAGGGCTCGTCGGGCGCGCCGGCGGCAGGCGCGTTTGCGGTCGCGGCGCTGGTGCGCTTCCTCGGCGCGGCCTTGGCGGGGGCGGGCTCGGAGGGTGCCTCGACGGCAGCGGCCTCGGCCACAGACGGAGCAGCCGCCGCGACGGCGGGCGCGGCAACGGTCTGGTCGGGTACGGCGGGCGCCTCGGCGGCGACGGCCTCCGCGCCATTGACTCCGGGCATCTCAACATCGGGCGATTCGGCGGCCGCGACGTCGCTGCGGATGTCGATGCGCCAGCCGGTGAGGCGGGCGGCGAGCCGCGCGTTCTGACCCTCGCGGCCGATCGCGAGCGAGAGCATCCGCTCGGGCACGGTCACGTTGGCGATCCGGTGCTCGGTGTCGATCTTCACGCCCAGCACCTGGGCGGGCGAAAGGGCATTGGCGACGAACACCGATGGATCCTCGTTCCACGGGATCACGTCGATCTTCTCGCCCGCCAGCTCCGCCACGACGGCCTGGACGCGCGCGCCGCGCTGCCCGACGGTCGCGCCGACGGGGTCGAGCCCCTCCTGGCGCGACGAGACCGCCACCTTGGAGCGGCTGCCGTCCTCGCGGGCGATGGCCTTGACCTCGACGGTGCCGGCGTGGATCTCGGGGACCTCGAGCTCGAACAGGCGCTTGAGGAAGCCCTTGTGGGTCCGCGACACGAGGATCTGCGGGCCGCGCGCCGACCGGCGCACCTCGAGGACGTACGCCTTGACGGGCTGGCCGATCCGGTAGTGCTCGAGCGGGCTCTGCTCGCTGGTCGCGAGGATCGCCTCCACGCCCTTGCCGACGTCGAGGATGATCGCCCGCGGTTCGACCCGGCTGACGGAGCCGGTCAGCAGCTCTCCCTCGCGGTTCGCGAACTGGTCGAAGACCTGGTCGCGCTCGACCTCGCGGATCCGCTGGAGGATGATCTGCTTCGCCGTCTGGGCGCCGATGCGGCCGAAGTGCTCGCCGTCGAGCTGCTCGATCTCGATCACGTCCCCGGCCTGGGCGTCGTCCTTGGTCTGGCGCGCCTCGTCGACCGTGACCTCGACCATCGGGTCCTCGATCTCGTCGACGACGTAGCGGCCGCGATAGACGTCGATCCGGCCGCTGTCCGGCTCGACGCGGACGAAGATGTCCTCCTCGCCGGCGACCCGGCGATACGCGGCCTGGATGCCCTCCTCGAGCGCCCTGACGAGCGCCTCTCGCGAGACCTGCTTCTCTGCGTTGAGCTGGAGCAGCGCACCGACGAAGTCACGACTCATCATGTGCCTCCCTGCTGCCTGCTCGATGGCGACGAGGCGTCCCTGACACGAAGAGACGTGGGTTGGTCACCCACGTCCTTGAGGCGGCCTCGCGGTATTGGCGGGAAGTATACACCCGGGCACGTGGACAGCCACGCTCAGCCACGCTCAGAACGGGTCGCCCCGCGCGGGTCCGGGCGGCCGCCGTCTCAGACCGTCGCAGACGCCTCTGAGCGGGCGTAGCGGCGGTCGACGTAGTCCTCGAGGATGGCGATGAACTCGTCGACGATGTGGTCGCCCCGGAGCGTCCGGTCGAGCTTGCCGTCGACGAACACCGGCGCCACCGGCGACTCGAACGTGCCCGGCAGGCTGATCCCGATGTTGGCGTGCTTGGACTCGCCCGGGCCGTTGACCACGCAGCCCATGACGGCCACCTGCATCTCCTCGACACCGGCGTGGGTCGCCTTCCACTCGGGCATGCGGTCCTTGAGGTGCTCGGTGATCTCCTTGGCCATCTCCTGGAAGAAGGTCGAGGTCGTCCGGCCGCAGCCGGGGCAGGCGGAGACCTGGGGCAGGAACGCGCGCAGCCCCATCGACTGGAGCACCTGCTGGGCGACCTCCACCTCGAGCTCGCGCCCCGCGCCGGGCTCGGGCGTGAGCGAGACGCGGATCGTGTCGCCGATGCCCTCCTGGAGCAGGATCGCGAGGCCGGCCGTCGACGCGACGATCCCCTTCATCGCCATACCGGCCTCGGTCAAGCCGAGATGCAACGGGTAGTCCGAGCGTGGCGCCAGGCGCCGGTACGTGTCGACGAGGTCGCGCACGCCCGAGACCTTGGCCGAAAGAATGATCCGGTCGTGCCCGAGCCCGGTCTCCTCCGCCAGCTCCGCCGACCGGATCGCCGACTCGTTCATCGCCTCGATCATCACGTCGCGGGCATCGCGCGGCTCGTCGAGGCGGGCATTGACCTCCATCAGCTCGGTGAGCAGCTGCTGGTCGAGCGATCCCCAGTTCACCCCGATCCGGACCGGCTTTCCGTTGTCGATCGCGACCCGCACGATCGTCTGGAAGTGCTCGTCGTGGCGCTTGGTGCCGACGTTGCCCGGGTTGATCCGGTACTTCGCCAGCGCCGCCGCCATCTCCGGGTACTCAACGAGCAGCTTGTGCCCGTTGTAGTGGAAGTCGCCGATGACCGGCACGTCGACGCCCAGGTTGTCGCGCAGCTTGCGCATCATCGAGGGGACGGCGGCCGCTGCCTCCTCGGTGTTGACGGTGACGCGGACGAGCTGCGAGCCCGCGTGGGCCAGCTGGGCGACCTGGAGGGCGGTGGCGTCGGGGTCCGCGGTGTCCGTGTTGGTCATCGACTGCACGACGACCGGATGGGCGGACCCGACCAGCACGCCGCCCACGTCGACCGACACGGTCGGCCGCCGCACCGGACGGAGCTGGTCCGGCGACGTCACGGCGTGCCGCTCACCTGTTTCGCGATGTCGAACACGGTGATCCAGATCAGGAACGTGAACAGCGCGACGAACCCGACCGCATACGTCAGCTGCTCCGCGCGCAGCGAGATCCGGGTGCCGTACCTCGGCACCGCCTTGAGCAGGATGACCAGCATCCGGCCGCCGTCGAGCGGCGGGAAGGGCAGGATGTTGACGAGCGCCAGGTTGGCCGAGAGAAGCGCCGCGAGGTACAGCACGTAGAGCGGGCCAAGCCCCCACAGCACGTCGCCCAGCTCAACGGCGATCCCGACCGGTCCTGATGCCGGGGGCGGTGTGGTGGGATCGGTGACGATCGACCGGCCGAGGTCGGCCAGGCCACCCAGGATCAAGCCGAAGGCGTCGACGGTGCGCTGTGCCCCGAGCTGGATCGCCTCGGGGAGCGTGTAGTTGATCGTGTCGACCTCGATGGCGAGCCGTGAGCTGATGCCCAGCGCGCCGGCCTGCTGGGCGGTCGGGACGCGGAGCGTGACCGTGATCTGCTCGGTCGTGCCATCGGCGTGCAGCACGCCGAGCGTCACCGTCTGGCCGGCGTGCGCCAGGAGGTCGTTGGTGACCGAGCCTCGCGCCCCGAATGCGGAGTACTGCTCGCCATCGAGCGTGACGATCGTGTCCCCGGCGACGAGACCGACCTGTTCGGCGGGTGAGCCCGGCGAGACGGCATCGATCGTGACGCCGATCGCAGGCTCTCCCCACAGGGCGATGCCGGTGAAGATCACGAACGCCAGCAGCAGGTTCATGGTCACGCCGGCGACGAGGATGCCCATCTTGACCGGCAGCCGGGCCTGGCCGAACGACCGCGGGTCATTGGCGGCGTCGCCGTCCTCGCCCTCGAGCTTGACGAATCCACCGATCGGGAGCCAGTTGAGCGTGTACAGGGTGCCGCTGCGGTCGGTCTCGACCTGTTCGGCGACCTCGAGGAACGCGAGCGCCTCGGCCGATCCGGGCTCGATGCCCGGGGGCAGCGCCGGCGGCGCCAGCGGGCGCGCCAGGTCCTCGGGATCCGGCTTGCCGCGGCCGAGCACCTTGGCGCGGGGCGGGAAGCCGATGCCGAACTCGAGGACGCGGACCTTCGCCCAGCGCGCGGTCACGAAGTGCCCCAGCTCGTGGATCAGCACGAGCGCGCCGAGGATGAAGATGAACAGCAGGATCGTGATCGCGGACTGGACGATGGGGATCACGCGCTGAACGCCTCGATGGGGCCGGCCGCATAGGCCGCGCGGACCTCGGCGTCGAGGGCGATCAGCGTGTCGACGTCGGGCGCCTGGTCGGCGCCCTGCCCGAAGCGGCCCACCGCGGCCTCGAGCAGGCGCGGGATGCCAGGGAAGTCGAGCGTGCCGTCGAGGAAGCGCGCCACAGCGATCTCATCAGCGGCGATGAGCGCGGCCGAGGCGCGGCTCCCGATGCGGCCCGCCTCGCGCGCGATCCGGAGCGCGGGGAAGCGCGACTCGTCGGGTGCGCGGAAGTCGAGCTGCGCCGCCGCGACGAGATCCGGCGGGATGGCCGGCGACGCGAGGCGCTCGGGGTGCGTGAGGGCGTACTGGATGGGAAGTCGCATATCAGGGGTGCCCAGCTGGGCTTTGAGCGAGCCGTCGATGAACAGGACGGCCGAGTGGACGACGCTCTGCGGATGAACGACGACGTCGATGGCGTCGTAGCCGACATCGTACAGCCAGTGTGCTTCGACGACCTCCAGGCCCTTGTTCGCGAGGGTGGCCGAGTCGATCGTGATCTTGGCCCCCATCGACCACGTCGGATGGCGCAGTGCCTGCTCCGGCGTCACGCTCGCGAGCGTCTCCGGCGTGGCGTCGAGGAACGGGCCGCCCGAGGCGGTGAGCACCAGGCGGGCGATCGCGGCGCGGGGCTCCCCAACCAGGCACTGCCAGATCGCCGAGTGCTCGGAGTCGATCGGGCGCAGCCACGCGAGCGGGGTCGCGAGGGGGTCGCCGGCATCGATGCCCGCCCGCTCCGCCGCCCGGGCCCGCGCCTCGGCCATCACGAGGTGGCCGCCGGCGACGAGCGTCTCCTTGTTGGCCGTCGCGACGATCTTGCCGGCGCGCAGGGCCGCCAGGACCGGCCGCAGCGAGACGACGCCCCCGGTGCCGACCACGACGATGTCGACGTCGTCGCGCGTGGCCAGCGCCTCGAGGGCGTCGGCCCCCCCGATCCGCTCGGTGCCGGGCGGCAGGTCGAGCGGCGCGCCGTTGCCGGCGAGGCTGACGGCGGCGGGTCGGACGCGCGCGGCCTGGGCTGCAAGCTCCGCCCCGTTGCGGCCGCTCGCGAGCGCGACGACGGCGAATCGGTCGGCGTGGCGTTCCAGGACCTCCAGGGCCTGCGTGCCGATGCTCCCCGTCGAGCCCAGCAGCGCGACGCCGATCCGCCGCCGCTCGGCGGTGGACGGCCCGTCAGCGGGAGATCGCGAGGACATACAGCGCGACGACCGGGGCGGCGAACAGGAACGAGTCGATGCGGTCGAGGATCCCGCCGTGCCCCGGGATCAGCGTGCCCGAGTCCTTTGCACCGGCAGCCCGCTTGAGCATCGACTCCGCGAGATCGCCCGCCTGTGCGACCAGGCCGAGCAGCGGCCCGAGGATCAACGCCCCAAGCGGCGACAGGCCCAGCCCCGCCATCATCGCCCCCACGACCACCGTGCACGCGATGAGGCCGCCTACGAGCCCCTCGACTGACTTCGACGGCGAGATGTGGGTCAGGAACTTGTGGCGGCCGATCTGGCTCCCGACGAGGTAGGCGCCGGTGTCGTAGCTCCATACCCCGAGTACGAGCAGCAGGATCCAGCCGCGCTGGGCGCCGAGGGTGGCGAGCGGCGCCGACTGCGAGACCGGCGGTGCCATCCAGGCCACATACAGGACGAAGGCGATCAGGCCGATGTACAGCGCGCCGAAGACCGTCGTGATCCACGCCGCCAGGCCGTCGCGCGGATCGAGGCGGACGAGGCTGCCGGCTCCCGCGAGGATCGCGCCCAGCCCGATCAGGACCAGGCCCTTCTCGGGCTCCGGGGCGAACCCGGCCTGGAGGACGATGGCCACGGCGAGCACGCTGCCGAAGATCGACAGGGACGGGTAGCCCGCCGCTCGCAGCAGCCGGTAGACCTCCATGCCCGCGAGGCCCGCGACGAGCGCGAGGACGAGGGCGATCGCCTGGACACCGAGGTAGAGCGCGACCAGCAGGACGGGGACGAGGACGAGCGCCGAGAGAGCCCGGGTTCGAAGCACCGGGGCGGCCGCTAGCGTCCGAACCGGCGCGTGCGGCGCGCGAACTCGAGCAGCGCCTCGTCGAACGCGCCGGGGCCGAAGTCGGGCCACAGGCACTCGGTGAACACAAGCTCGGCGTAGGCGGACTGCCAGATCAGGAAGTTGCTGATCCGCTGTTCGCCACCGGTACGGATGACGAGGTCCGGGTCCGGCAGGCCGCCCGTGTACAGCGCGTCGCTGATGGTGCGCTCGTCGATCGCGTCGGCGGGCGTGCCCGCGGCCGCGATGCGCCGGAACGCGTCAACGAGCTCGGTCCGGCCCGCGTAGTTCCAGGCGATGTTCAGCTGGAGCCGGGTGCCATCCGAGGTGCGGTCGAGGGCGTCGCCGATCGAGCTCCGGGTCGCCGTCGGCAGCTCCTCGAGGCGGCCGAGGAGGCGCACGCGGACGCCCTGTGCGCGCAGCTCGTCGGTCTCGTCGTGGATCGCCTGGCCGAGCAGGTCGAACAGGCCGGCGACCTCCTCGTCGGAGCGGGCCCAGTTCTCGCGGCTGAACGCGTACAGCGTGAGCATCGGGATCCCGCGCCGGACCGCGTGCTTGAGCAGCTCGCGGATCGCCTCCACGCCGGCGGCGTGGCCCTCGAAATCGTTCTTGTCGCGCGCCCGCGCCCAGCGGCGGTTGCCGTCCATGATGATCGCCACGTGGCGGGGCAGTTCCTCGGGCGGCAGGAGTGGCGCGTCGGCGGCGGG
>DATDJA010000174.1:0-2679 GCA_036520795.1 Candidatus Limnocylindrales bacterium | reverse complement strand
AAGGCCCGTGTAGACGACCTCGAAGCCCTCGTCGCGCAGGCCGCGCGCCAGCACCTTCGCCCCGCGGTCGTGCCCGTCGAGGCCGGGCTTGGCGATCAGCACCTTGAGCGGTCGATCGGTCATGCCCGGATTGTAGGCGGGCGGCACGCGCGCAACGACCGGTTGCCGTCCGCGGGGCAGCGTGCCTGTCAGGCAACACTTTCACGTCGAAGTGCCGCTGACCGCCTCCGAGGTCCCGGTTTCGTGTCTCACAGACACGATCCGGAGGCGTGGACCCGCTGGAGCGAGATCCGATGGCCCTTCGAGACGGTCTTGTTGCCTGCCAGGCACGCCGCGGATCTCAGGAGGTCTCACGCATGGTGGGCGGTCTCGAGCCGGCGGCGGTCGGAGGTCTCCAGCTGGAACGTCGAGTGCTCGATGTCGAAGTCGCCCGACAGGCAGCCGCAGAGATAGTCGAGCACCGCCGGCGGGCTCGCGTCGGCCTCCAGGACGACGTGCGCGGAGACGACGTTCACGCCCGAGGTGATCGTCCAGGCGTGGAGGTCGTGGACGTCGGCGACGCCCGGGGCCTCCAGGATGTGCGACCGCACCTCGCCCAGGTCGATCCCCTTGGGCGATGCCTCGAGCAGCACATCGACCGCCTCCTTGAGCAGCGCCCAGGTGCGCGGCAGAATCAGCAGCCCGATGAACACGGAGGCGATCGCGTCCGCCCGCACCTGGCCCGTCACGGTGATCAGGATGGCGGCGACGATGACGGCCACGGAGCCGACGAGGTCGCCCATCACCTCGAGGTAGGCACCCCGCATCGGCAGGCTCTCGCGCTGCGCGTTGTGCAGGACGACCAGCGAGACGCCGTTCGCGAGCAGGCCGATCACGGCGACAACGAGCATCAGCCCCGACGCGACCTCGGGTGGCGCGTTCCACCGCCGCCAGGCCTCGACGAGCACGTACGCGGCCACCGCGAACAGCAGCATCGCGTTGACGACGGCCGCGAGGATCTCGAGGCGCATCAGGCCGTACGAGCGATTGAGGTTGGCTGGGCGGCCGGCGAACCAGATCGCGACCAGGGTGAGCCCGATGCCGGCGACGTCGGTCAGCAGGTGGCCGGCGTCGGCGATGAGCGCGAGGCTGTTGGCGGCGATCCCGCCGATCAGCTCGAACACGAACACGCCGAGCGTGACGAAGAACACCGCTGCGAGCCGGTTCCGGTTCGCGGCGGCGGGCGTGGCGTGCGTGTGGGTCATCGGCGGCGTCAGGCGCCCGGAGCCGGCCGTCCAAGATGGGCGAAGAACTCGGCGCGCGTCTTGTCGTTGCGCCGGAACAGGCCGAGCACCGCGGCGGTCGTCATGACCGTGCCGGGCTTGCGGACGCCGCGCATGGCCGCGCACAGGTGCGTGGCCTCGATCACGACGCCGACGCCCTGGGGCTGGAGCCGGTCCATGAGGAAGTCGGCGACCTGCTGGGTCAGCCGCTCCTGGACCTGGAGCCGGCGCGCGTACATCTCGACGATGCGCGGGATCTTTGACAGCCCGATCACCCGCCCGTCGGGGATGTAGGCGACGTGCGCGTTGCCGAAGAACGGCAGCAGGTGGTGCTCGCACAACGAGTAGAACGGCACGTCGCGGACGACCACCATCTCGGAGTAATCGACCTCGAACACGGCCCGGTTGATCAGCCGCTCGGGGTCCACGTGGTAGCCGGCCGTGAGCTCCGAGTACATCCGGTGGACGCGATCGGGCGTCGTCCGCAGGCCCTCGCGATCGGGGTCCTCCCCGATCTCGGTCAGGATCTCGCGCACCGCGGACTCGATCCGCCCGTTCGGTGACGCCGCGTGCGCCGGCTGACCGACGTCGTCGCCGATCTCGCTCTCGATCTCCTCGACGAGCTCGCGGACATGGTCGGGGAGCTGCCGGGGCGTTGTGCTATCGCTCATCTGTTGGCCGATGGTAGCGCGCGGCCGACGACCCGCCACCCGACGCGGGCCGGAACTCGCCATCATGAGCGGATGGCGACCGGCCGCGTGATCGTGCTCAACGGGACGTCGAGCTCCGGCAAGTCAACACTGCTGCGGGCGCTCCAGGCGCGGCTCGACGGGCCGTGGCTCGGGGTCGGGATCGACACCGTCGTGTTCGCCCTGCCCAAGCGGTACCTCGACCAGCCGTTGTGGAGCGAGGTGTTCCGGTACGTCGACGCCGAGCCCGGGGCCGACGCGCCGTTCCGGATCGAGACCGGCGAGCTGGGCCACCACCTGGTCGAGGGGATGCACCGGATGATCGCCTCGCTCGCCGATGCCGGCCTGGCGGTGATCGTGGATCACGTGCTGCTGGACCCGGCCTGGGTCGTCGACCTGGCGCGCCGCCTGGCGGCCCACGAGGTGCTGTTCGTCGGCGTCCGCTGTCCGCGTGAGGTCGTCGTCGAACGGGAGCGTGCGCGGCGCGACCGGACGATCGGCCAGGCGGCCGCGCAATTCGACGTCGTCCACCGGGCCGGCGGTTACGACCTCGAGGTCGACACGTCCGTCCTGTCGCCCGAGGCCGTGGCCGATGCGATCGCGCGGGCCGTCGAGGCGGGGTTCCCGGCCCGCCCGTTCGCGAAGCTCGCGTCGGGACGCGCCTAGCCCCCGGCGCCCCGCAGCCAGGCGAGGGCGTTGTCGCCCAGCGCCGGCACGTAGTAGCCGCC
>DATDJA010000173.1:0-3577 GCA_036520795.1 Candidatus Limnocylindrales bacterium | reverse complement strand
GGGCACAACCAGGTCACCAGGTGCGCGATAGCCTCGATCGGACGCTCGCCCGCTTCGTCGTGCCCGCGGCGGTGGTCTCGAGCCTGGTCGGCCTGCTGGTGTTCTATGGCGTGCTAGCGCTGTCGAACCCCGACCCCGCGGCCCTCGAACCAGCGGCCGGCAACGCCCGGACCGCACTCACCTCGTTCCTGGTCTTCGTCGGGCTGTTCCTGATCGTGTTCGTGGAGCCCCCGATCCGCTGGTTCGCGGTCGCCGAGCCGATCACGCGCGACCGCCGGCCGACGTACCTCGCCATCGGCCTCGGGCTCGCCTTCGTGGCCGTCCTCCTGCTGCCGCCGGCCCGCGCGTTCTTCCAGCTGATCGTGCCAGCGCCGCGGGATGCGCTGATCGTGATCCTTGCGGTCGTCGCGTGGGTACTCCTGGTACGGACCTTCTGGGCCTACCGCGTCGTGGACCGGTTCCTCGGGCGGGCCCCAACGCGATCGGAGGCGACGGGATGACGCTGCGCATGACCGAGGTGGTGATCGACTGCGGGGACCATGGCGAGGTCGTCGACTTCTGGGCCGCCGCCATGGGCTACGAGCGGCGCGAGGTCAACGAGCAGTACGTCGCGCTCGTCCCGCCGGCCCCGGCCGAGCTCGGCCGCCCGCCGCTGCTGTTCCAGAAGGTCCCCGAGCCCAAGGTCGCCAAGAACCGGGTCCACCTCGACCTACGCGGCGACGTGATGGCGGACGAGGTCGCCCGCCTCGTCGGCCTCGGTGCGTCGGTGGTCGCGGAGCGTTCGCTGGGCAGCCTCAGCTGGACGGTGATGGCCGATCCTGCCGGCAACGAGTTCTGCGTCTCGGGCGAGGGCTGAGGCTCAGCGCGTCGCGCGGAGGGCCGCTCGGGCAGCGTGCGTCCCGCTCATCCCGTGCACGCCCCCACCCGGCGGCGTCGACGAGGAGCACAGGTACAGGCCGGGGTCCGGCGTCGTGTACGGATTCCAGCGGACGACCGGCCGGAACAGCAGCTGGCGCACGTCCTGGACGCCGCCGTTGATGTCGCCGCCGATGTAGTTGGCGTCGTACGCCTCGATCGCCGCCGCGTCGCGCACCGACCGGCCGAGGACGAGGTCGCGGAACCCCGGCGCGTACCGCTCGACCTGCGCCTCGATCGCCCCCGTCGCGTCGCCGTCCCAGCCGTGGGGCACGTGGCAGTACGCCCACGCGACGTGCTTCCCGGCAGGCGCGCGCGACGGGTCTGCGATAGTCGGCTGGACCAGGAGCACGAACGGCCGGTCGGACACGCGACCCCGGTGCACGGCGTCCTCGGACGCCGCGATGTCGCGCATCGGGCCGCCGAGGTGCACGGTCCCGGCGCGCGATGTCCCCGGGTCGCGCCAGGGGACCGGGCCGTCGAGCGCCCAGTCGACCTTGTGGACACCGGGCCCGTAGCGGAACCCTGCCAGCTGGCGCCGGTACCCGGGTGGCAGCCGGTCGCCCGCGATGGCCAGGACCTGGCGCGGCGTGAGGTCGAACAGCACGGCTCGCGCAGGCGGGAGCTCGCCGAGCGCTTCGATTCGCCGTCCCGTCTCGATCTCCACGCCCAGCGACCGCGCCTCTGCCTCGAGCGCCGCGGCGATCCGCCCGCTCCCGCCCCGCGCGAGGGGCCAGCCGACCGCGTGCGCGAGCAGGCCCAGCACGAGGCCGAACGACGCCGACAGCGGCTGCCCCAGCCGGAGCATCGAGTGGGCCGCGAGGCCGGCGAACAGGGCCCGGGCCGCCGGCTCGCGGAACGCCAGGCGCGCAAGCGTCGTCGCCGGCAGCAGCGCCGGCAGCCCGAAGCGGGCCATCAGGATCGGGTGACGCGGCGGGCGGACGACGGGTCGCAGCAGCGACGGCAGCAGGCGCTCCGACTCGCCCGCGAGGTGGCCGAACAGCCGCTCCCACGCGGCCGCGTCTCGCCCAAGCGCCTCCTCCAGCGCCGCTCCGTGGTCGGCCAGATCGCGTTCCAGCACGATCGAGCGACCCGGTGTCAGCGCGTGGGCGACCGGGGAATCCGGTTGGACCCACTCGAGCCCGTGTCGAGCCAGGTCGACCGACCGAAAGAACGGCGAGGCGATCCCGAGCGGGTGCGCCGCCGAGCAGACGTCATGGACGAAGCCCGGCAGGGTGAGCTCCGCGGACCGTGCCCCCCCACCCACGGAGTCCGAGGCCTCGTAGATCCGGACCGACCGCCCGGCGCGCGCCAGCTCGATCGCCGCCGCGAGCCCGTTCGGCCCGCCGCCGACAACGATCGCATCGAGCGCGCGTTCACCCCTGCTCAGCGGCATGGGTCGATGGTGCCCGAGCGCGCGGTCAGCGGGAGGCCCGTCGCGCCATCAGCGTCGGCGTGGGCCGGAGCCAAACGGCGGCCCCCACGGGTCGCACCGCGTTGTCGGCAGCGTCGAGGAGGGCGGTCCCGACCGCGGCGAGGTCGAGGTCATTGCGGATCTCGCCCGCGAACGCGTCGACCAGGCGCCGGTCGGGAGTCGCCCCGACGGGTAGATGAGCACGAGCGCCGTGTACGCGCAGATGGCGAGCGCCCACCCGCTCGAGCTCGTCCAGCCGTACAGTGCCTCGCGGACGCTGTACCCGCCTTTGACCAGGACGGTGGCATCGAACGGGAAGCTCGCGGTGGCGAGGGTCAGACCTAATCCGTCGAGGATCAGGAGCCACCCGATCCGCTTCGCCCGGCCAGGCGCTCGAACGGAGAGGTAGCCGCCGATCCCCGCGAACGCCAAGAACAGCGCCGTCCCGGCGATGTCGACGATCACCAGGCTGATCGCGAACCCCGTGACGCACAGCAGGACCACGGCGATGCGGGTGGCAAGCCCGGCCTCGGGCATCGCGACGCCCCGGGCGCGGGCGGTCACTCCCTGACGCGGCGCCGTCGCAGCCAGCGCGCGGGGGCGGTGACGGTGCCCACGGCCATGTTCACGGCCGCGCTGTGGCGCACGTTGCCCGCGTACTTCCACTGGCGGCGCTTGTCGACGCAGACCTTGCGCGCGTCGACCACGGGCGAGGCGACGCCCAGCGACCGGGCCAGGTTCTCAAGTGTCCGCTCCCAGAACCGGTCGTTGGCCCGGTTCGCGCCGA
Source organism: Candidatus Limnocylindrales bacterium (assembly GCA_036520795.1). GTDB lineage: Bacteria > Chloroflexota > Limnocylindria > Limnocylindrales > CSP1-4 > CAIXZV01. Next base: position 461 of record DATDJA010000173.1, on the reverse strand, counting down.
ACATGTACGAGAGCTCGATAAACGGGTCGCTCGTGCGCTCCAGGGCCTGGACCTGGACGACGGTGTCGTCGCTGTCCCGGTAGGCCGAGAAGGTGATCCAGGCCGAGAGCGCGTGACCCTCGGGGGTCATGAACGTGAACGACTCGCGGTCGGCGTAGATCACGAGGACGCCCGTCGACATCTTCACCGGCGAGCCCGGCACGGGCGGGACCTCGAGCAGCGCGACCTCGCCCGGGGTGATCCCGGCCAGGGGGGCATAGAACGTCGCGCCCTTGGGCCAGAACGTCGGGAAGGCGGCCTTCCAGTGGGCGACGACGGCTTCCGGCGCATGCTCGTCGGCGGGCACCCGGACCGTGAACGTCTTCTGCCACATCTGGCCGAACCCCTGCACGGGGCCTGACACGCGCTTGCCGGTCACGGTGTCCTGGCCGGTCGTCTTCGCGGTCGTCGTCAGCCGGTCG
>DATDJA010000172.1:0-2947 GCA_036520795.1 Candidatus Limnocylindrales bacterium | reverse complement strand
GAGGCGCAGCTGGCGGAGGCGCAGCAGGCGGAGGCGCAGCAGGCGGAGGCGCAGCAGGCGGAGGCGCAGCCGGAGCTGGTGCCGCGGACGGAAAGGGTGCAGCCGCATCCGGAGACGCAGGTGCAGGTGGTGCGGCCGGAGGAGCCGGAGGTGCCGGAGCTGGTGCCGCGGACGGAAAGGGTGCTGCGGCTGGTTCGGCCGGCGGAGGCGCCGCCGGAGCTGGTGCCGCGGACGGAAAGGGTGCAGCCGCATCCGGGGACGCAGGTGCAGGTGGCGCAGCAGGCGGAGGCGCAACAGGCGGAGGCGCAACAGGCGGAGGCGCAACAGGCGGAGGCGCAGCTGGCGGAGGCGCAGCTGGCGGAGGCGCAGCAGGCGGAGGCGCAGCAGGCGGAGGCGCAGCAGGGTCCTCCGACGGAAAGGGCGCGGCCGGGGCGGCCGCCTCCGGTGACGGAGCAGTCTCCGCCTCCGGGGGTGCCGGAGGTTCGGCGGGCGCGGCTGGTGCCGGGGCCGTCGCCGGCAGCGCCTCGGGATCTGGAGCGGCCGCGGCCAGCGGTGCAACGGGTGCTGGCATGGACCAAGGGCTTGTCGGTACCGCTCGCTCGAAGGAACCGGCCAATGTGAAAGGCCCTGGCACCGACGAGGACGTAGTCGGGATCGCTCGCTCGAAGGAACCGGCCAATGTGAAAGGCCCTAGCACCGACGAGGACGTAGTCGGGATCGCTCGCTCGAAGGACCCGGCCAATGTGAAGGCAGACGGAGGCGGCGAGACCGGTCACGCTGAGGCGCAGGTCGACATCGTCACGGGCGAGCCGATCACGAAGGACACCGCCGACAAGGAACGCCCAGTCGCCAAGGACGAGTCGAAGGACGACGACGCCGCCAAGGACGACGGCGCGGAGCGCCAAGCGCGCCGTGAGAAGGGCGACGACGACGGAAAGCACCTCGATAGCGGCAAAGGCGACGACGACCCCAAGCTCGATCACCACCGCGCGGACAACGCCTTGACGGCGAGCCTCGACGACGATCCGGGCGGAGACGCCGGCCACGGCGGCGGCGACGACGCAGACGACCGCCAGGTCGACGACGGCTCGGACGATGGCGGCGACGCCGGCAGCTCCGACGATGACGCTGGCTGACGACCGGTTGATCCGCCCTCGATGACGGCCCAGGAGGGACCGGCAGCCGCACCCGACGTGGTGCCGGCGGTGCGTGCCATCGCGGCCCTCGCCAGGGACGCCGGCCGGGACGACCTCGCGCTGTCGCTCGGCGCGGCTGCGGCTAGGTGCGCTCGCCCCACGACGATCGTGTGCGTGGTCGGTGAGTTCAAGCAGGGCAAGAGCACCCTGGTCAACTCGCTCATCGGCACCGACCTGTGCCCCGTCGACGACGACATGGCCACGTCGGTCATCACGCTCGTCCACTTCGGGGACAGCCCGAAAGTCACGGTTCGTCGCTTGCAGGACGGCGAGGCCGTGGTGGAGACGATCGATCCCGCCACGATCCGCGACTGGGTCACTGAGGCAGGCAACCCCGACAACAGCCGCAAGGTCGAGCGAATCGACATCACCGTCCCGAGCCAGTTCCTCGCCGAGGGCGTCGCGATGGTCGACACTCCGGGCGCCGGTGGCATCGCAACGGGATACGCGGCCGCGACGCTGGCCTTCCTGCCATTCGCCGACGGCCTGATCTTCGTCAGCGACGCCTCTGCCGAGCTGAGCGCCCCCGAGGTCGCGTTCCTGGCCCAGGCCCGCGAGCGCTGCCCGATCGTCATCCAGGCACTGACCAAGGTCGACCTGTACGCCGAGTGGCGGCGCATCGCGGATCTGGATCGCGAGCACCTCGCGAAGGCGGGCATCGACGCCGAGACCATCCCGCTGTCCGCGGTCCTCCGCGCCGCCGGCCTCGAGACGCTCGACCCCGATCTGACCCGCCGCAGCGGCTATCCAGAGCTGTTCTCGGCCCTTCGGGGCGGGGTCATCGGACCGGCGAAGCGGAACGCGGCGGACAGGGCCGTCGCCGAATCGACCGCGGCGCTCGACCTGCTCGAGGCGACCGCGCGCGAGGAGCTCGCGGTCATCGAGGATCCAGCGCGCCTCGCCAGCGTCCTGGCCCGATCCGAGGCGGCGCGTGCTCGGCTCGAGCATCTCAAGGGTCCCGGGTCGAAGTGGAGCACGCTGGTCGCCGACCGGGTGTCGGACCTGTCCAACGAGGCCAACTACCGGTTCAAGGGCTCGATGCGTGACGTCCTGCGCGAGATGGACGAGTACACGGAGGCCCTCAAGACGCCGAGTGACTGGGACGCGGCGGCCGCCCGCCTGCAGGAGCGCGTGGCCACGGCGGTGAGCGAGGTGTTCCTAGAGCTCGACCGCGGCACCGAGACGATCCGGGCCGCTGTCATGGAGCTGCTGGCCGAGGAGGACCTCGCGCTGCCCGCGACCTCGCGAGGCCCGGGCGTCGACGTCCGTGCCCTTTGGCGCGACCAGACGATCTCGCTGGGCGGGACGAAGGCCGGCCGGGTCGCGGGCACCGCCATGGTCGGCCTGCGCGGCGCCCAGAGCGGGATGGTGATGTTCGGCACGATCACCCGCCTCGCTCCGGCCGGCGTGGCCGCGGTGATGCTGTCGAACCCGGTGACCATCGGGCTCGGCGCCGCGTTCGCGGGGATGCAGCTGCTCGACGCCCATCGACGACGGCTCAACGCGCTGCGCCAGCAGGCGAAGACGCACATCCGGCAGTTCCTCGACGACGTCCAGTTCGAGGTCGGCAACACGATCGGCCAGTCGGTGCGCGAGATCCAGCGGGGCCTGCGCGACGACTTCACCGCAGCGATCGACGGGCTCGCGCGGATGTACGCGGACATGGCCACCCAGGCGCAGCGGGCCGCCGAGGCGGACAAGACGCAGGCCGCCGAGCGCTCGGCCGCACTGCGGGTGCAGCTCGACCAGTT
>DATDJA010000171.1:0-6354 GCA_036520795.1 Candidatus Limnocylindrales bacterium | reverse complement strand
ACGACCGCGGGCGAGCTCACCGAGGCGCAGCTCGAGGCGCTGCTATTCGTGGCCGAGAAGCCGCTCTCGAGGCGTGAGATCTCGCTGCTGGCCGGGGTGGACCGGGAGACGGTCGACGCCCTGCTGGGCGACCTGGAGGTCGCGCTCGACGGGCGCGGGATCCGGCTGGTCCTGTCCGGCGACCACGTCGAGCTGACGACCGCGCCCGACGCCGGGGCCCTGATCGCCCGCTACGTCGGCGCGGACGCGGTCCGCCTGAGCCCAGCGGCGCTCGAGACGCTCGCGATCGTCGCCTATCGGCAGCCGGTCACCCGCGGCGCCATCGAGCGCATCCGCGGCGTCGACTCCGACTACACGGTCCGCGCGCTGCTCCACCGCCGGCTGATCGTCGAGCTCGGCCGGTCCGACGCGCCGGGGCGGCCCTACGTATACGGGACCGGGTTCGAGTTCCTCGAGCGGTTCGGGATGACCTCGCTCGAGGAGTTGCCACCGCTCGACATCGACGTGGCGACGCGCCTGGTGGACGAGGCCGACGAAGGAGGCGGCTCCGCAGGCGCGGTGCCGGTGATCGCCGTCGACGACGACGCGACCTGACCGATGGCGGCCGAGCGGATCTCCAAGGTCCTCGCGGCCGCGGGCGTCGCCTCCCGGCGGGGGGCCGACGAGCTGGTTTCCGCGGGCCGGGTCACCGTCGACGGACGCGCGGCGGTCCTGGGCGAGAAGGTCGATCCGTCCGAGCAGTCGATCGCGGTCGATGGCCGGCCGATCCGGGCGCTGGACTCGCGACCGCTCTACCTCGTCATGCACAAGCCGGCGGGCGTGACCTCGACCGTCCGTGACCGGCATGCCGCGACCACCGTGCTCGACCTCGTCCCGGCCGACCTCGCCCGGGGAGGGCGCCTGTACCCGGTGGGCCGGCTCGACCAGGACTCCGAGGGCCTGATCCTGCTGACCAACGACGGCGACTGGGCCGAGCACGTGCTCCACCCGCGCTACGAGGTCGAGCGGGAGTACGCGGTGGGGCTGTCGCGGCCGCTGACGCGCGAGCAGGCGGAGGCGCTCGAGGCGGGGGTCGAGCTCACCGAGGGCGTCGCGACGGTCACCGGGCTTCGGGGCCAGACCAACACCGAGGACCGGCTGCTGGCCGAGCTCCTCGAACCGGCCCCCGATCCGCACGGCACCTGGGTCCGGGTGACGATCCACCAGGGCTGGAAGCGTCAGCTGCGGCGGATGTTCGGCGAGGTGGGCGCGCCCGTCCGTCGCCTCGTCCGGGTCCGGATCGGGTCGCTGCGCCTCGGCGACCTCGCGGCGGGCGACGTGCGGCCGCTCACGGCCTCGGAGGTCAGGCGGCTCGGCTCCACCGGCCGGGCCGACGGCTGACGCCGCGGCACCGCCCGATCGACCGTCATCACCCGCCCGTTTCCGCCATGCAGTCAAAGCACGACTGGTAGACGATGGACCCGGCGCCAGCAACGCAACTGTTAGCCGCTACCGGCTACTTCGTCGCGGGCTCGCGTCGATAGCGGCTCCACGGCTGACCGAACCGGCGTCGAACAGTCGTCCTTTGACTGGTTGACGGTTTCGAGGGACGCATGGGCGCCAACGGCGGTGCAGGCGATCTCGGATCCTTGGTCGCTGCGATCCGTGGCCGGTATGCTCGCGAACGATGGCCGCGCCCGCCAAATCGTCGCGTTCCCGATCCGCAGCCGCGAAGCCCGCCACCGGGCGGCGGATCGTCGTCGCGCTCGATGGACCCGCGTCGAGCGGGAAGAGCAGCGTCGGGGCCGCCGCGGCCGGCCGCCTGGGCCTGCGGTTCGTCGACACCGGCCTGCTCTACCGCGCGCTGACCGCCGCCGCGCTGCGCGAGGGGATCGCGATGGACGACGCGACCAGTCTCGTCGCGCTCGCGGACCGGGTCACGCTCGCCGACGACGGCACGGGCCGCCTGACCCGGGTCCTGCTCGACGGCATGGACACCACCGAGGCCGCGCGCGGCCCCCAGGTCGACGCGGCGGTCTCGAGCGTCTCGCGCATCCCCGAGGTCCGGGCGGCGCTGCTGCCTCGCCAGCGCGCCCTCGCCGACGGCGGCGGGATCGTCGCCGCGGGCCGGGACATCGGCACCGTCGTGTTTCCCGACGCGGACCTCAAGCTGTTCCTCGACGCGTCCGTGGAGGAGCGGGCGTTGCGCCGGATCAATGAGCGCGGCCTGGATCCCGCGGGCGCCGAGGCCGAGGCGGTCCGCGAGCAGCTGCGCGTCCGCGACGACCAGGACCGCAACCGCGCCGTCGCCCCGCTGCGGGCGGCGGAGGACGCCGTGATCGTCAAGACCGACGGCAACACGTTCGAGCGGACCGTGGGCATCGTCGAGACCGCGATCCGGGACGCGGAGACGGCCGCGGCCGACCCGACGACCCCCACACCGGCCTCGGAGCCCCCCAGGCGATCCGCGGTCCTCGAGCGGGCGATGCAGCTCGACAACGACCAGACGATGCTCGTCCGGATGGTCGCGCTCCTCGCGCGCATCGCGGCCCGCACCTTCGGCAACGTCCACGTCGAGGGCCTCGAACACATCCCGCGCACGGGCGCCGTCATCTTCGCCGTCAATCACATCTCGAACGCCGACGCCTTCGTCACCGGCTCGTGGATCACGCCCGCGTTGCGCAACCGGCGGATCCACTGGCTGGGCAAGCGCGAGCTGTTCGAGTGGCCGGTGTTCGGCTGGCTCGCCGCCCGGGGTGGAGTGCACCCGGTCGACCGGTCGACGGCGGACGTCGAGGCCTTTCGGCTGGCGACGCGGATCCTCGAGGCCGGCTACGTGCTGCTGATCTTCCCCGAGGGCACGCGCAGCCCCAACGGCGAGCTCCAGGAGGCGAAGGACGGCCTCGCGATGCTCGCGCTGCGCACCAACGCGACGATCGTCCCGGTCGGGATCAACGGCAGCGACCGCGTGTGGCCGAAGGGGCGGAAGGTGCCGCTCCCGATCCCGCGCCGGACCGTCACGGTCCGCATCGGGGCCCCGTTCCGTGCCGAGGACGTCGTCCCGGCGGGCGCCGATCGCAAGGCCGCCAAGGCCATCGCCACCACCGCGATCATGGGCCGCATCGCCGCCCTGCTCGAGCCGAGGCACCGCGGCGTGTACGGCGCGGCTGTGGACGACGCGCAGGCAACGGAAAAACCTGACCCCGCGAAGTAGCGCAATTTGCGGCGCAATCGGCGCGCCTGTGCGACCATCCACGTGGAATGGGAACCGTGCACGACGTCCGTATCGCGAAGCGCACCGGCTTCTGCTACGGCGTTCGCGAGGCGATCGACAAGGCGAAGGAGTCGGCGGCCGCCGGCAAGGCGACGCATACGCTCGGCCAGGTCGTGCACAACGAGGGCGTCATTCGCGACCTCCAGCAGATCGGTGTCCAGAGCGTCGAGTCGCTCGACGACGTCGACCACGGCTCCGCGGTCGTCATCCGGGCCCACGGCGTCAAGCCCGAGGTCTTCGAGCGCGCCGAGGCACGGGGCCTCGAGGTCATCGATGGCACCTGCACCTGGGTGATCCAGGAGCAGAAGCAGCTCGAGGAGCTGGTGACCGAGGGCTACACGGTGGTCCTGCTGGGCACCCCCAAGCACCCCGAGGTCGTCGGGCTGCTCGGCTTCGCGCCCGACGCGATCGTCGTCGACGAGGAGGCCGACTGGGATCGGATCCCGCGGCGCAAGCGGATGGCCCTGATCACCCAGTCGACCCAGCCGCCCTGGAAGTTCGAGAAGCTGGCGGCGTTCATGGTCGGGCGCGCCCACGAGCTCAAGGTCATCAACTCGGTTTGCCCGGTCACGATCCGGCGCCAGGAGGACACGCTCGAGACGGCGCGCGAGGTCGACCTGATGGTGGTCGTCGGCGGCCGGCACTCCGCGAACACCAAGGAGCTGACCCGGCTGTGCGAGATCGTCGGCACGGCCGCGATCCAGATCGAGAACGCGCGCGACCTCGTCGACCCGGCGCCGTTCGAGGGCGCGAAAGTCGTCGGCGTCACCGGCGGCACCTCGACCCCGATCGAGGACCTGCGCGACGTCGCGGAGCGCATCTTCGAGATTGCCGGCACGCCCGAGGCGATAGCCGACGCCGCGAGCCTCGCCCGGGGCGCCCTCGACGCCGCCGCGCACCCCGCCGGCCGCACGACCTCGCTGCCCGCGCACCCCGTCGCGTCGACCGGCGCGGCCTGACCCGTGCCCGCTCGCACCCGCGGCCTGCCCGTCGTCGCCTTCGTGGGGCGACCGAATGTCGGCAAGAGCACGCTGTTCAACCGGGTCGTCGGCGACTCGCGTGCGGCGATCGTCGAGGACCGGGCGCGCACGACGCGCGACCGCCTGTATGGCGACGCCGAGTGGAACGGCCGGCGGTTCGTCGTCGTGGACACCGGCGGCCTGGAGATCGATCCCGGCGACCCGATCGAGGCGCAGGTCCAGCTCCAGGCGCGGCTGGCGATCAGCGAGGCCGACGTGATCGTGTTCCTCGTCGACGCGGAGACCGGGCCCATGCCCGCCGACCAGGATGCCGCCGACCTCCTGCGCCGCACGACCAAGCCCGTGCTGGTGGCCGCCAACAAGGCCGACAACGAGAAGCGCGAGCTGGACGCCGCCGAGTTCTACGCCTTCGGCTGGGAGGAGACGTATGCGATCTCGGCCAGCCACGGGCGTGGGGTGGGGGACCTGCTCGATGCCGTCGTGTGGGTGCTGCCCCCCGAGACCGAGGCCGAGACCGCGCGCAAGACCCGCGAGGCGGAGGCCGAGGCCTGGGCGTCCGACATGGCGGCGGGCCGGATCGAACCGTTCTCGACGGGCGACGATGGGGCCGCCGATGGCGAGGACGGGACCGAGGCCGCGGCCGGCGAGGATGGGGCGGTGCCCGACGACGACTCGGCCGAGTCCGCCCGCTGGGACGCGATGATGGCCGCGGAGGGCGACGAGCCGCCGGCGATCGCGTTCGTGGGCCGGCCCAACGTCGGCAAGTCGAGCCTGCTGAACTCGCTGCTGGGCGAGACGCGGACGATCGTGTCCGACATCCCGGGGACCACGCGGGACGCGATCGACACGACGATCCCGTGGGGCCGGAGCGAGGTCGTCCTGATCGACACGGCGGGCATCAGGAAGCGCGGCAAGGTCGCGTCCGGGCCCGACGCCGATCGCTACTCGACGCTGCGCGCGCTCAAGGCGATCTCGCGTGCCGACGTCGCCGTCCTGGTGCTCGACGCCTCCGACGGCCTGACCGCGCAGGACGCGCACGTGGCCGGCTACGTGGTGGAGGAGGGGAGGGGCCTCGTCATCGCGGTCAACAAGTGGGACATCGTCGAGGACAAGACGCACAAGAGCTTCGACGAGTTCGCGGCCAACCTCCGGCGCGAGCTGCCGTTCATCGACTACGCCCCCGTCGTGTCGATCAGCGCCAAGACCGGCCAGCGCGTCCAGAAGGTGCTGGAGCTCGCGGTCGAGGTGTGGGGCGAACGGCGGCGCCGGATCCCGACGGGCGAGCTCAACCGCCTGGTCTCGGCGGCCGTCGAGCGCACGCCGCCGGCGATGGTCCGCGGGCGACGCTCGAAGATCCGGTACGCGACCCAGGCGGGCGTGGCGCCGCCGACGTTCGTGTTCTTCGCGACGGATCCGACGTCGATCCACTTCTCGTACCGCCGCTACCTCGAGAACCGGCTGCGCGACGCCTATGGCTTCGACGGGACGCCGATCCGGCTCGTGTTCCGGGACCAGATCCGCGCGAAGCTGCCGCGCCACCGGTCGGCGCGCACGCACAAGAGCTGATGGGCGGCGCCGAGGGCCCCGCGCGGGTCGCGGTCGTCGGCGCGGGCGCCTGGGGAACGACGCTCGCCGCGATCCTCGCCCAGCGCGAGCCGGTCGTGCTGGTGTGCCACTCTCCGGAGACCGCGGCACGGATCCGCAAGGACCGGCGGAACGAGGCGCGCCTGCCGGGCATCGACCTGCCGGCCGGGATTCGCGCCACGCACGAGTTGTCGGCGCTGGCCGAGGCGACGGATCTCGTCGTCTTCGCCGTGCCGTCGGCGCACCTGCGGTCGACGGCGAGCGAGGCGGCGCCCCATATCCCGCCCAGCGCCGACCTGCTCTCGGTCGTCAAGGGCATCGAGCGCGGCACCCATCTGCGGATGACCGACGTCATCGCCGAGGCCGGCGGGATCGACCGCCGCCGGATCGCCGCCCTGTCAGGCCCCAACCTCGCGCTCGAGATCGCACGTCGCCTGCCGGCGTCAGCCGTCGTCGCCGCCGAGGACGTCGACCTGGCGGCGCGCATCCAGGAGCGGCTGGGACGCCGGCGGTTTCGGCTGTACGTGAACCGTGACG
>DATDJA010000170.1:0-2538 GCA_036520795.1 Candidatus Limnocylindrales bacterium | reverse complement strand
ACCATGGCGTGACGCGCGCGGCGGCGAGGACTAGGCTTGCGCCGGAGGTGACCCGATGACGACGACGCGAGATGCCCTTGGCGACGCGATGCAGCAGGAGAACGTTGACGACGCGATCAGCTCGCTGATCGCGCGCGGCGTATGGATGGCCGACGCCGACACGATGTCGGAAGCGATCCACAAGGTGTATTGCGGGATCATGGCCGATCACGACCATCCCAACGACAAGGATCGCGAGCAGGCCCGCCAGTTGATCGCCGCGATCGGTCAGTCGATCGGGACCGGAGCGACCGCCAGCCGCTGATCAGGCGCTCTTCCCGGGCGTGAGCGTTGACGCGCTCGGTCGCCACCGCCCACGATTGATGGGTGGAGCCAGGGATCCGTCACTTCTACGCCGACTGGACGCAATACCGCTCGCGGCTCGTCGGCGCTGTACGCGACCTCACCGACCAGCAGCTCGCGATCAGCGCCGGCCCGGGGCACGGACCGATCTGGGCGCTGGCGGCGCACTGCGCCGGCGTCCGGACCTACTGGCTGTGCGGGGTCCTGCGCGAGCCCGGCGCGGAGACGACCCCGTTCCCCGACCCGTTCGCCGAGCTCGGCTGGGAGGACGACCTGGACCACCCGCGGTCGGCGGCCGAGCTGGTCGGCGCACTTGAAACGACGGGCGCGATCATCGAGCGGTGCCTCGACACGTGGACCGTCGACATGCTCGAGGTCGAGTTCGAGCGCGTCATGGGCGACATCCGGCAGCTCCACACTCGCAGGTCGATCCTGCTGCGGCTGCTGAGCCACGACGCATTCCACAGCGGCGAGATCTCGCAGCTGCTCGGCGCCAACGGGCTGCCGGCGATCGACCTCTGGGCCCGCCGCGCACCCTGACCACGCCGGCGCGGCTCGATCTCAGGCCGTGGCTTCCTCCGCGACGACGGCCCGCGGCGGCAGGGCGGGTAGGTCGGCTCTCAGCCGGGCCGGAACGCCGGCGATGACCGTGATGACGCCCCAGACGAGCGCGACGATCAGCGCCTCGGCGGCGTGCGCGGTCGCCCACGCGACCGGCGTCTCCTCCTCCGGCAGCGGCAGGATGCGGATGCCGTAGTGCGCCACCAGGAGGCCGCCGGCCCACCCGAGGCCGATGAGGAGCAGCGGGATCGGCCGTCGATCCTCGAAGCACGCGGCGTACGTGACGGCCATGGCGACCCCGCACGTCACGGAGATCGCGAGGTTGCCGATCGACCACGGTGCCCCGTCGTGGAGCCCGTGCGTGAGGGCGACGCCGGTCGCCATCCACAGGAGCAGGCGCAGGCCCGCCCGTCGATGCAGTTGCAGGGCCGCCCACTGGACCATGCCGACGAACAGACCCGAGACGAACCCGATGATGGTGCCGACCACCAGCGCGGGCAGCTGCCACGAGAGCTCATCGAAGCTGCCAGGAAAGTGGAACATCACCCCGCCGACGACCAGGCCGATCGTCGTGGCCACGATCCACGCTGCGTTCCAGCGCATGCCACTCCCTCTCACGCCGTCGCCCGGGCGTTGGCTGGCTGGATCGAGCGGCGCTATATCGCGTCACGATACAACCACAGTCGGCGCGGGTCAAGAACAATGGACGCATGGCACCGGTGGTCGCCCTCGGTGGGCTCGTCGTCCTCAGCCTTCTCGCCGTCGCGGCGACGCTGCGCTCGGCGCCCGGCGGCGTGCCCGGGCGCGAGCTGTCGTTCCGGATGGCGCTGCCGTGGATCGTCGCCGCCGTGTCGCTCGTCGGCCTGCTGCTCGTCGCGCTCCCCGGCGTTCCGTGGCTCGTGATCGCCGGGCTGATGGCCTACGCGGGTGTCGCCGTCGCGGCGATGTGGCGACTGGTGCGGCTGGACCGCGCCAGTCCCTGGATGGCGCCGGCGCATCGCACGGCCCGGATCGCGATCTCGATTGTGGCGCTGATCTGGCTGGGCATCGTGTTCGGGCTGCTGCTGTGGATCGCCGCGTCGATCGCCGGCGCACCGTACGGGCCCTAGACCCCACCCATGACCGTCAAGGTGCCTGCCTAGCCGCCATCGATGACGCAGAACCGGTTTCCTTCGGGGTCCGCGAGGATCACGTAGTCGGCGTCCGGCGGCCGCTTGTCCCAGTGGACCTCGGTGGCCCCGAGTGCCACCAGGCGTCGGACCTCGGCCGCCTGGTCCTCCGCGTACAGATCGAGGTGGATCCGTGGCGGGACCTGCACGGTCGATCGCACCTGGTCGAGCGAGATGTTCGGTCCGGCACTGTCTCGCGGGTGGAGCAGCGCGAAGTCGTTGCTGTCGCCCTCCCGGGCGACGTAGTCGAGCGCCGCGGTCCAGAACGCGACCTGGCGGGCCAGGTCATCGACCCGGATCACGATCGAGCCGACACGAAGGCGCGTGCCCATGGTGACCATTATCGCGGACCCGGCTCGACCGACCGGCGGACCTCCCCGTTCGAGGTACTCGACCGGGGGATGCCGCCCGACGCGGACCGTTCGTATGCTCGAAGAACCGCGCGACGGGTCCGTTCCCCGTCGCG
>DATDJA010000169.1:0-5242 GCA_036520795.1 Candidatus Limnocylindrales bacterium | reverse complement strand
CTGTCGGTCACGAGCGCGACGTCACCGATCGTGTCCGGGATCGCGGCCTCGAGCTCCGGGGCCGCCGGGCTCTCGATCACCTCGCCCTCGTCGGACGGCAACTCGGCGCCGTCGGATGCCTCCTCGGAGGATCCCGGCTCGGGCGCGCCGGCGGCGATCGTGCCCCCGTCGCCGCCCAGCGACTTGTCGAAGGCCGAGGCGAGCGCGTCGACCTCGGACGGGGTCGCATCGCCCGACGCGGCCAGGTACACGACCACGTCGCCGTGGCGCAGCTGGAGGAACGTGGCACCCGACCCGTCGTCGGCGCTGAACGCCTGGTCGCCGAGGTCGTCGCGGTCGGTGACGATCTGTCCGGCGGCCTCGGCGGCGTCCGCGGAGCGGGTCACGGCATCGTCGGCGCCCGATGCGAAGCAGGTGATGGTCGCGTAGACGACCGCCTGTGCGGTCGCCTCGTCCGTTGGCTCGTTCCCGACGATCGTCATCTGCTTGCGGTCGACGTCGTACTGGCTGGCGCTGACCGTCCAGCCGGCGGGCAGGTCGCGGTCCCTTGGCGTGGCATTCCACGCCGCGTCCTGGCACGAGCTGCCGGCCGGCACGATCGCCCGCCACGCGGCCAGGCCGAGGGCGACGAGCGCGACGACGACCGCGATCCACGCGATCCGCCTCGTGGTCTGCGAGGCCTGGGCAAGCTGCGCACGTTCCTCGGACGGCCGTGGCCGGGGCTGGGACGGCCCGGGTTCCGGGCGTGGCGAACGGGAGGAGCTCATCGCGGTCGAGGATGCCCGATCCGGATGAGCGCTGCCTGAGAGCCGATCAGCGTGCCCGCATTCGGTTGTTCTTGGGGTTGTGCTCGAGCTCGGCGAGGCCGAGCGCCTCGAGCAGTGGCGGCAGGTAGACCCCGAACCGCCCGCGCAGCCCCTTCTTCAGGCCGTACCAGCCGCCGACCGGGTTCGCGTCCGACCGGCCGAAGGCCTCCACGGTCCCGTCGGCGGCCGGCTTCTGCTCGTCCGCGCCGCCCAGCGGCACCCAGTCGCCCTGGGCCTTGAGCCAGGCGTGAAGATCGTCGATCGCGCGCAGGTCGTAGCGCAGCTGCGTGCCGCCGACCTGGCACAGGAGCGCGGGCGGATCCGCGGCCTCGTCGCGCCACATCTGGTACTGCGATCCCCCGTTGGCCGTGACCAGCTGCCACGGGTCCTCGCGTGTTCCGGCGCCTGCCATCGCGTCACCTCTGACTTCGTGCCCGGGGTGAGCATACGGCGCATCGCCTCAGCGGAGGCCCTCGGCGATCGCGATCGTGGCGTCCCGCCCGAGCGCCGACTCGAGGCGGTACAGCGTCCCGTCGCGCGCGAACACCAGCGTGTCGCCGGCCAGCGCGGACATCACCATGTCGACGTCGCCGTCCGGCCGCGTCACGAAAATCTCGTGCGGGGCGCCGGAGATCCACCAGCCACGGTCACCGCCCACGCTCACCGACTCGATCGAGGAGCTGCGGGCGACCAGCTTCTTGAGCAGCGCGTCGTTGGTGCCGCCCGGGACCGCCATCAGCGAGAGCGCCAGGTCGCTGCTGGGGATCGTCGGCTGGCCCGGCTCGGCGCGCCACGCGAGCGTGACGATCCTGCGATCCCCGGCACCCAGGACATAGGCGACGTCGGGCTCCGGGAGGCCGGCCGGCAGCAGGACCCGCGGCTCGTCGATGGCGCGCGCCTCCGCGAGCGGGACCGGCGATCCCAGGTCCAGGCCCGAGCCCGCGGGCGGCCCGGAGCTCGGGGGCGGCAGACTCTCCACGACCACGATCTCGAGGCCCGGCAGCCGGAAGCCGAGCGCGCCCGCGATCCCAGCGAGGACCAGCAGGGTCACCAGGGCGAGCGCCAGGGCGGACACGAGGCGGAGCCTCGTCCGACGCGCGGTCGGCGCGGTTCTCGCCCCTTCGGCGCCTCCCTCGATGCGAGCCAGCACGCGCGAGCTGAGATCCGGCGTCGCGGGCCAGTTCGCGCTCGCCGCCGCCATGCGCAGCGCTCCTTCCACGTCGACCTCCTTCGCCGCGCTCATCGCGACGCCTCGGCGAGCGGGCCGATCTGGGCCAGGTCATCGCGCAGCCGGGCGAGGGCCCGGTGCAGGCGCGACTTCACGGTGCCGGCGGGGATCCCGAGGACCGCCGCGGTCTCCGCCTCGGACAGCTCGAGCAGGTAGCGGCAGGCGACGACCTGGCGTTCCTCCTCGCGCAGGCGTCCGAGCGCCTCGCGCACCTCGGCGTTGGTCTCGCCGGCGAGCAGGGTGCGCTCGGGGGACGGTGCGACCGACGACCCGTCGTCGCCGCGGAACGCCCGCACGGCGCGGTCGAGCATGCCCGCCCGGCGGCCGAGCGCCCGGCGGCGGTTCCGGGCCTCGTTGCCGACAACCTGGAGGAGCCAGGGCCGGAACGGTTCGCCGGCCCGGAACCGCGCGAGCGCGAGATAGGCGCGAACGAAGCCCTCCTGGGCCGCGTCCTCGGCGTCGGAGGCCGAGCCGAGCAGCAGATAGGCCACCCGGAACGCGGCCGCCTCGTGGATCGTCACCAGCTCGCCGTACGCCGCCGTGTCCCCCGCCTGGGCGCGCCGAACGAGGGCCGTCTCGATGGCCCCGGGTTCGTCCGGCGCGCGAGGCTGCACGAAGGCGTCAGGCCTCCCTGACGGGGTCGGAGACCGGAAGCCCCGCGACCAGCCGGGATCGGCGGCTCGCGATGACGGCCGCAGCGATGAGCAGCACCAGAGCCACGAGACCCGCCGCGAGCACCATCGGTGCGGGCGACGGCGTGGCCGCGGGCTGCGCGGTCGGCGCGACCGCCGGCGGCGCCACGGCCGGCTTGGCGACAACCGGCGGCCCGGCGGAGGCGCGGGCGATGGGTGTGATCGGGGTCACGACCGGTGCAACCTGGGCGGTCCGGGCCGTGATCGCACCCGGGACGATGGCGGTGCCGGTGATCATGAGCGGCCGGTCGGTGGACCCGTCGAAGCCGACCTCGATGCCCGCCACGCCCGACGCGGGCACCTCGACGCGCGCGGTGTAGTGGCCGCGCGCACCCTCCTGCGCCATCGCCCGGGTGGCGGCGCCGTCGGGCCCGATCAGGCCGACGTAGAGGGTCGACCCGTCCACCAGGTGCTGTGTGCCATCGTAGAGGACCGTGACCGTCATCCCGATCAGGAGCGTGGTCCCGCCGGGCGTGCCACCCGCGACCGGTGCGTCGAGCTCGGCGGCCATCCCTTCCTTGGCGAGGACCGGGGCCGCGAGCGCGGTCGCCCCGAGGACGAGGGCACCGGCGATGGCGAGGATGCGGTGGGGTCGATGGCTGGGGTTGCGCATGGCTGGCCTCCTGGGCGATGTCTGCGGGTGTTACACCGCTCGATCGCCCCCGGTTCCCGGCAGCGGCCGCGTCGCCGGCCGGCCGCCGGCGAGCCAGGTCGGGCTGCGCAGGGGATGGCCGACGGCCGAGGCAATCGCGGCTGACGCCGCCATCACGCCCTCGAGGCTGACGCCGTGCTCGATGCCTAGCCCGTCGAGGAGGTACACGAGATCCTCCGTGGCGAGGTTGCCGACGGCGCCCGGGCCTGCGAACGGGCAGCCGCCGAGGCCGCCGGCCGAGCTGTCGACGATCGTCACGCCGCGTTCGAGTGCCGCGTAGACGTTGGCCAGCGCCTGGCCGCGGGTGTCGTGCGCATGGAGGCCGACGCGCGCGACGTCCACGATGGGCAGCACGGCGTCGAGGACCCGGTTGACGTCGCCCGGCGTCGCCGCCCCGATCGTGTCACCGAGGCTGATCTCGTCGCAGCCGAGCTCGAGCAGGCGGCCGGCCACGCGTGCGGTCGTCGACGGGGCGACCGCACCCTCGTACGGGCAGCCGAAGGCGACCGACACGTAGCCGCGGACGCGCATCGAGCGCGCCGCGGCGCCCGCGATGACACCCGCGGCATCGGCCAGGGCCTCGTCGGTCGTGCGGTTGAGGTTGGCGCGGTTGAACGAATCGGTGGAGCCGATCACGACGGCGATCTCGTCGGCTCCGGCGGCAACGGCGCGCTCGAGCCCGCGCTGGGTGGGGACGAGCACCGGGTACCGGACGCCGGGCAGGCGCTCGATCGAGGCCAGCAGGACATCCGCATCGGCGAGCTGGGGCACGGCCCGGGGATGGACGAACGACGTCGCCTCGATCACGTGGAGCCCGGCCGCGCCCAGCCGATCGATGAAGTCGCGCTTGACCTCCGTGGGGATCTCGGCGGCCTCGTTCTGGAGGCCGTCGCGCGGGCCGACCTCGACGATCGTGACCATCGCCGGCAGGGGCACGTCAGGCGTCCTCGGTCGGGGCGTCGAGGTCCACGAGGGGCTGGCCGCGCTGTACCTGGTCGCCGACGGCGACGTGGACGCGGGCGACCAGGCCGGGCGCCGTTGCGGCGATCACGTGCTCCATCTTCATCGCCTCGAGGATGACGAGCGGCGCGTTCCCGCGCACGTGGTCGCCGGGCTCGACGTGCACGCGCACGATCCGCCCGGGCATCGGGGCGGCGAGGGCGTCGGGGTGATCGGCGGACGCCGCGGATCCGGCGCCCGACGGGGCGGCCGCGAGCGTGACGCGGTGGCGGCGGCCCAGCCAGGTCACGGTCTCGACCCGCCGGCGCCCGACGGTCGGGCGGACAACGGCCGTTTCCCCGCTGATCGTCAGTGACCAGCCGGCGTCCGGGTCGCCGCCGCTCCGCGACACGTTCAGCTCGCCGTCATCGAGCTTGACGGCGGCGGCCGCGGCCCCCGGCGCGACGGCGGTCCGGGTGGTGCGCGCTCGCCCGCCGACGACCAGTCGAAGTGGCTGGGCAATCCTGCCCTGGCGCCACGGGACGGTGGCGTGCCACGGGTCGGAGGATGCCTGGCTCGCATCGCCGAGCGACCGCGCCGCGGCGGCGGCCGCGACCACTTCGTCGGGCGCGTCGGCGAGGCGCTCGACGACCGCGTGCTCGCCGATGAACTCGGTGTGCAGGTCGCCCGCCACGAACGCCGGCTCGTCGAGGATGGCGGCGAGCAGGTCCACGTTGGTCTCGACCCCCTCGATCCGCGTGGCGTCGAGGGCGTCGACGAGGGCCGCGATCGTCGTCGCCCGGTCGGACCCGTGGGCGATCACCTTCGCCAGCAGCGAGTCGTAGAACGGCGACACCGTCGAGCCGAGCGCGACGCCCGTGTCCACCCGGACCCGCTCGGGCATGTCCCACGCCGTCACGACGCC
>DATDJA010000168.1:0-2339 GCA_036520795.1 Candidatus Limnocylindrales bacterium | reverse complement strand
TCTGCGGCCGGGTCTGCCGCCCCCTGGCCGTTGGTGGTCGTGAAGTGGCGTTCGTCGCGCCGCCGGAGCTGGGTGCCGGACTTCCAGATCGCGAACTCGAGCGAGTCGGCCAGCGCCTGCGCCGAGGCCGCGATGATGTTGGTGTCGCTGCCCATCGTGGACCAGGTCGTCGAGCCGTCCTGGGAGTCGATGATGACGCGGGTCCGCGCGGCCGTCGCGGTCGCGCCGTCGAGGATCCGGACCTTGTAGTCGACGAGGTGAACCCCGTCGAGGACCGGGTAGAACGCCCGGAGGGCCTTGCGCAATGCGCCGTCGAGCGCGTTGACCGGGCCGTTGCCGTCGGCGGCGGTGTGGAGCACCTCGCCCGCGACCTCCACCTTGACGGTCGCCTCCGCGAGCAGCTCGCGGCCCGACCGCTGCTCCACGAGCACGGTGTAGTCGAGCACCTTGAACGGGGCCGCGTAGTCGGCCGCGTGGCGACGGATCAGCAGCTCGAACGACGCCTCGGCACCCTCGAACGCGAGGCCCTCGTGCTCGAGCTGCTTGATGAGCTTCGAGAGCTCCCGCGGATCGACCAACCCCTCGAGCTCGTGGCCCAGCTGGCGCGCCCGCAGCTCGGTGTTCGCCTTGCCGCCGAGCTCCGACACGACCAGCCGGCCCGCGTTGCCGACGGCGCCCGGATCGACGTGCTGGTAGCTGCGCTCGACCTTGGCCACGGCCGCCCCGTGGACGCCGCCCTTGTGCGCGAACGCGGACCGGCCGACGTAGGGCTGGTAGTCGTTGGGCACCTGGTTGGCGATCTCGGCGACGGCGCGGCTGAGCTGCGTCAGCGCCGACAGGTCGCCGCCACCCGCGGGCACGAGCTGGTCGGGCGTCTTGAGCGCGAGGTTGGCGAGGATCGAGACCATGTTCGCATTGCCGCAGCGCTCGCCGTAGCCGTTGATCGTGGCCTGGACGTGGCGGACGCCGGCCTGGACCGCCGCGATCGAGTTCGCCACCGCCAGCTCGGCGTCGTTGTGGGTGTGGATCCCCCACTCGACGGCGGGCGCGTCGGCATCGCCCTCGAGCGAACCCCGGACGTCGCCCACGATCCGGACCAGCTCGTCGGTCAGGGTGCCGCCGTTGGTGTCGCACAGGACGAGCGTCCGGGCGCCGGCCTGGCGGGCCGCGCGGAGCGTCGAGAGCGCGTAGTCGCGATCGGCGCGGTAGCCGTCGAAGAAGTGCTCGGCGTCGTAGACAGCCTCGCGCCCGCGATCGACGACGAACCCGACCGAGTCCGCGATCATGTCCAGGTTCTCGGCGGGCGTGGCGCCCAGGACCTCGACCACGTGCAGCAGCCAGCTCTTGCCGAAGATCGTCACGACCGGGGTCTCGGCGGCCACCAGCTCGCGCAGGTTGGGGTCGTCCTCGGCCCGGTTGGCACGGTGGCGCGTGCTCCCGAAGGCGGCCAGCTTCGCCTGCTGCCAGCGTTCCTTGCGGGCCGCCGCGAAGAACTCGATGTCCTTGGGGTTGGAGCCCGGCCAGCCGCCCTCGATGTACGGGAAGCCGTACTCGTCGAGCATCCGCGCGACGCGCAGCTTGTCGGCCAGCGACAGGGTGATGTTCTCGCCCTGGGTGCCGTCGCGGAGGGTCGTGTCGTAGAGGGTGACGGGTGTCGTCGATAGGTCGGTCATCGGTGAAGGGTCCAGTGGCCCGTGCGGGTGGGTCGTCGACTCGGCTGTGGCCGGTGCCCCGCCGTCAGGCGGTCACCGGCCGGCGAATCGCGATCCGCTCCCCCACGATCCGGGCCATCTCCTTCGTCCCCACGAACGACTCGGCCGGCCCGAGGTCGCGCGTCCGGTAGCCGTCGGCCAGCGTCGCGGAGACGGCCTCCTCGATCGCGTCGGCGGCCGCGGCCTGCCCCAGCGACGTGCGCAGCATCATCGCCGCCGACAGGATCGTGCCCAGCGGGTTGGCGATGTCCTGGCCCGCGATGTCGGGCGCCGTGCCGTGGATCGGCTCGTACAGCCCGTGCCGCCCGTGGGCGGTCTGGGTCGTCCCGATCGACGCCGACGGCAGCATGCCCAGCGAGCCGCTGATCACGGCCGCCTCGTCGGACAGGATGTCGCCGAACAGGTTCTCGGTGACCAGGACGTCGAACGAGGCCGGCGACTTCGCGAGCACCATCGCGGCTGAGTCGACGAGCCGA
This sequence comes from Candidatus Limnocylindrales bacterium, assembly GCA_036520795.1. Classification (GTDB taxonomy): domain Bacteria; phylum Chloroflexota; class Limnocylindria; order Limnocylindrales; family CSP1-4; genus CAIXZV01. Next base: position 151 of record DATDJA010000168.1, on the reverse strand, counting down.
TGGTCGAGCGCCACGTCCGGGAAGTCTGCGTGGACCTCGTCGGTCACCTTGCGCCACAGGCGCGACGTCGCGAGGACGTTGGCCTTGTCGACCTGGGTCACCTTGTTCCGGCGTCCCCGCGCCAGCTCGAAGGCGAGCGTGACGATGCGCC
>DATDJA010000167.1:0-4850 GCA_036520795.1 Candidatus Limnocylindrales bacterium | reverse complement strand
ACGTCCAGGTCGCGGACGCGAACCTCCCGATCGGCGTCCACGCCAAGAACGGTCACGGGCTCGCCGCCGCCCGGTCGCCCGGAGCTCGCCACGAGGAAGGTGTGACGCTCGATCGCCGGCGCGGCGACGGCCACGCCCGGTACCGCGTCCACCGCGGCCAGCGTCCGTCCCGAGAGCCCGGCCTCCGCAAACGCCGCGACGCGCAGGTCCGCCCGCCCGACCTGGGCCGCCACGGTGCGGTCGATGGAGGCGTCGAGGCCCGCGTCGACGGCGAGGGCGGCCACCAGGACGGCCACCCCGATGGCGATCCCGAACGCCGTCAGCACGGTCCGCGCGGGTCGCGCGACGAGGCTGCGCCAGGCGTAGGGAACGAGACCGCGCATGCGGCTGGGTCCGACGCCCTACAGACCGAGCTGCGCGAGCCGCTCGATCAGGGGCGCGGCCGTGTGGTCGTCGCGGCGGCCCAGGACGATCTCGTCCCGGATCCGCCCGTCGCCCAGCACCAGGACCCGGTCGGCGTACGCGGCCGTCTTGGCGTCGTGGGTGACCAGCACGACGGTCTGGCCGAGGTCGACGCACGTCCGCCACAGGGCGTCGAGGATGCCGAGGCCCGTGGTGAAGTCGAGGTTGCCCGTCGGCTCGTCGGCGAACAGGAGCAGCGGCCGGGTGACCGTCGCGCGCGCCACCGCCACACGCTGCTGCTCGCCCGCGGACAGCTGATCGGGCCGATGGCGCTCCTTGCCGGTCAGCTCGACCAGGGCGATCGCCTCGCGCACCCGCGCGGCGAGCCGCTCGGAGCGAGGGTCGAGGCCCGCGATCGTGAACGGCAGGCCCACGTTCTCCACGACGTTGAGCAGCGGGACCAGGTTGAACGACTGGAACACGAAGCCCGTGTGCTCGCGCCGGAGGCGGGTGGCCTCGTCGTCGGACAGCCGGCCGATGGGCTGGCCCTCGAGCATGACCTCGCCCGACGTCGGCTGGTCGAGCCCGCCCAGCAGCTGGAGCAGCGTGCTCTTGCCGGAGCCCGAGGGGCCCATCAGCGCGATGAACTCGCCCCCGGTCACCCGGAGGTTGACGCCGCGCACGGCATCGACGGTCTCGCCGGCGAGGCGGAACTCCTTGCGCAGGTCGATGGCCTCGAGGATCGGCGGCCGGTTGCCACGTGGTTCGGGGCTGCGCGGGGCAGCGGCCGCGGCGGGGGCTTCGGCGGTCATGGTGGGGTGAGTTGCTCCAGGCTCGCGGTGTCGTGGTGTGTCGGGTCCGTACGCTAGCGGTGCGGTCCGGTGCGGTCTGCGGCCCGAAAGTCCTAGCCACGGGCACGCCGGGAACTTTCGGGCGCGGTCGAACGCCATTAGCATCCGAACGCGACCATGTGAGCCGCGTCGAACGCGGAGCGACCGTGGACCAGCGAGACCTCGTCATGCGGGCACAGCGGGGCGACAAGGACGCCTTCGCGGTGCTTGCGGGCGCGGCCGTCGCGCGGCTGGACGGGGCCGCCCGCCTGATCCTCCGGGACGGCGAGCTCGCGCGCGATGCCGTCCAGGACGCGATGGTTCGAGCCTGGCGAGACCTGCCCGGGTTGCGCGACCCCGACAGGTTCGACGCCTGGCTCCGCCGCCTGACCGTGAACGCCTGCCTCGACACGGCGAGACGTCGCCGCCGTCGATCGATCGAGGTCGAGCTGACCCCGATCCTGATGCCCTCCATCGCCGACGAGTCGGCCAGCTTCGCCGAGCGGGAACAGCTCGACGACGCGCTGCGCCGCCTCGACCCCGAGTGGCGGGCGATCGTCGTCCAGCACTTCTTCCTCGGGATGCCCCTGGCGGAGATCTCCGTCGCGATGGGGATCCCGATCGGGACCGTCAAGTCCCGCCTCCACCGGTCGCTCGTGGCGATGAGAGGAACCCTCAGGGATGCCGACATCGACGCGGGTGAGCCGATCCCCGGAGGGCAGTTCGCATGAGCTCGTCCGAACGCTACGAGCGCAGCCTGCCGGTGCTCCTCGAGGAGCTCGCGGCGCCGCGGACGCCCGCGTACTTCGACGACATCCTCGGCCAGGTCGACCGCACGCGGCAACGACCGGGCTGGACCTTCCCCGAAAGGTGGCTCCCCATGTCCGCCGTCTCCGATCGGCTGGCGACCGCGCCGCGCGTCCCGATGCGCGCCGTGCTCGCCGCCGCCCTCCTGCTCGTCGCCTTGGCCGTGGGCCTCGCCCTCCTCGCCGGCGGCCGCAAGCCGGCCGTCCCCGCCCCGTTCGGCCCCGCGAACAACGGCCTCATCGCCTTCGTCGACGAGTCCGGCGCCATCCGTACGGGCATGGCAACCGCGACGTCCTTCGCCGTGACCGTCCCAGGACCTGGCAACGACAGCCCGGTGTTCTCGCCGGACGGCACCCGGCTCGCCTACCTCCACCCGAACGCGGTTGGCCAGTTGGATATCGTCGTGGCGGCGCCAGACGGTCGCGACGCGCGGACGATCAACACGGACGCGATCATCGCGGCCAACTTCATCAGTTGGACGCCAGACGGAGGCTCGGTCGCGATCGAGTCCCGGCCGGGGACGCTGTTCCTCTACGACGCCGCCAGGCCCGGTCCCGGGACCATCATCAACAGCTCGTTCTCTGGCGGCTCCGTCGGGTTCGGCGACCGGATGGCGAGCGTGTTCCGCCCGCCGCTCGGCGAGGAGATCGCGTTCCTGGGTGTCGGGCCGGAAGGCGACGGCCTGTATGTCATCAAGCGCGACGGCTCCGGCATCCGGCCGCTGCTCACGCCAAAGACGGGTGGCCTCCCGTACTTCAGGCTGCAAAGCCCCGAGTGGTCGCCCGACGGCACCAGGATCGCGGTGACCGTGCAACCGGCCGCGGACCCCGAGTACGTCATGTCCATCTACGTGGTTGAGGCGGATGGATCCGGTCTCCGTCGGCTGAGCCCGGGCTGCTCGGGCACGGACACGTCGGAGAACTTCGCTGCCTGGTCGCCCGACAGCACGAGGATCGCCCACATGCGCTGGTGCCAGCGTGGCGATGACCCGGGCGTACAGCCGATCACCGTCGTGGATGTCGCCACGGGCGTCGCGCGCGGGATCGGCGACGTGCAGCTGAACGGCTATAACGGCTTTGCCTGGTCGCCCGACGGCACGAGCATCATCGAGGTGCCCGGGCCACCGGTGGACGACCGGCTCCAGGTGCTCATCGTGGATGCGACCACGGGAGCCGTCCGGAGGACCGGTCAAAGCACGGAGATTCCGCCGACCTGGCAGCGCACCGCGCCAGTGGCGCCCTGACCGCGGCGGCTCGGGCGCTCGATCCCGCGATCGGGCGCCCGGGCGACCCCTCAGCCGCCGAAGAACTGGGCGACGACCGAGCCGAGGATCGAGTCCACGAGACCCGTCTGCGGCGGCCGGTCGACCACGCGGAAGGTGCCGGCCCGGGCGACCTCGCCGACCGGCGTGGTGTCGTCGGGCGGCTCGGTCGGGGCGGGCGTTGGGGCAGGTGACGGCGCCGGAACGAGCAACGTCGGCGCGGTCAGGAGCGTCGGCGCCGCGGTCGGTGTCGGCTCCGGGGTCGGCGCCTCGGTCGGCTTCGGCCTCTTCGTCGGGTCGGGCTTGGGCTTGTCGTTGTGCTCGCGTCTGGGCGCGGTCTTCTGCGTCGGGTCCGGCTTGCTCGCGTGGGTCGGGTCCGGCTTGGGCTTGGGCTCCGGCTTGGGGGTCGGCTTCGGGGTCGGATCGGGCTTCGAGCTGCAGGAGTCCGCGAACAGCACCGTCCACATGAACTTGTCGTCGGGACCCTTGTAGGCGCCGACGGCCACCACGTCCCACGACTTGCCCATGATGTTGTCCCGGTGGCCATCGGACTTCATGAACGCGTCGAACACCCAGTTCGTCGCGTCCTCCACGCTCGCGCCGCGCCACTTCACCGTGCCGATGTTCTCGCCCGCCACCTTGAAGCAGTAGCCGTACTCGTACTGCATGTACCAGAACACGTTGTGGCCGGTGCCCTTGATCGTGTGGGAGAAGTAGTCCCGGTCGATCATGTCCTTGCTGCGCCAGCGGGCGATCGTGCGCAGGTCCGCGTCGAGCTTGAGCGACTTCTTGCCCGCCGATGCGCGGGCCTGGTTCTGGAGCGAGATCAGCATCGACTCCGACGGGCCGCTGTACTCACCGGCGTCCCAGGCGAGCGCCGGGTGGGGAGCGGCGAGCAGGCCAACGGAGGTCGTTGCGAACGCCAGCGCCAGCATCGCCGTCAGGCGACGGGGATCGGCGAACGGCGTGAGGGCGCGCGCGAGGGCGGTGGGCAGTCGGCTCATCGAGCGTCGATGCTCCGCCAGCGCCCCGGAACCATCCCCGGCGCAATGGTCCCGACCGCACCGGCCCGCGGTACCGGTTACCGCCCTCGACTACCTACGACCCATCCCGACCCTCCCAGACCGCACCTCCGGCCCCCGGACTGGGCCGAACTGCCCACTTCCCACGAGTCAATGAATGCGCGACACTGCGCTGGCGGCCAGGTGCCGGCGAGGGGGTGCGAGTCGTGACCTCACCACATCCGAAGTTCCAGACGCAGCTGCCCAAGGACAACTGCGTCATCGACGGGATCCTGCTGGGTGGCGTGTCCTGCACCGCCTACGCGATGGCCATGCTCATCGACGCGGCAACGGAAGGGACCGAAGCTCCAAAGGGCTGCCGGGTCAGGCGCCTGGTCAATCCGGAAGACCTCGACGAGGGCCTCATGCTCAGCCAGGTGGCCAAGGTGGCGGAGCGCAAGTTCGACGTGCCAATCTCGGTGCGGACCGGTGCCCGCGCGGTACCGGTTGCGACCGCGATTCGGCGGATCCGGAACGGGCGCGGCTTCG
>DATDJA010000166.1:0-3766 GCA_036520795.1 Candidatus Limnocylindrales bacterium | reverse complement strand
ACGCCGACGCTGGCGGCGATCGTGCCGAGGAGGCGGACGTCGGCCGCGCCGAAGCGGCCCTCCTCCTGCATGCTCTGCACGCTGATCGCGCCGATCGCCCGGTCGCCGAGGAGGATCGGGACACCGAGGTAGGACTTGACGGGCGTCCCGACCATGCGCGCCTCCAGCGCCTCGAATGCCTCGTCGCGGTTGAGGAGCAGCGGCTCGCGGGTCCGGATGATGTGCGAGGTGAGGCCTTGGCCGTACGGGAAGCCCTCCTCGTCCCGGGTCACCCCGTTCTCGCTGTAGTAGGCGAATTCGATGCGGTTGGTCTCGACGTCGTGCATCGCCACGTACACGAGGTCCGCCGCGAACGTGTTGCGCATCAGGTCGCCGACCAGCTCGTACATCGGATCCAGGTCGAGCTGGCTCGCCAGCGCCTGGCCGATCTCGTTGACGGTTGCCAGCTCCGTCAACCGCTGGCGCGTCTCGTGGATCAGGCGCGCGTTCTCGAGCGCGACGCTGAGGCTGGCCGCGAGCGTCGTCAGGACGCGGACATCCGACTCGGAGAAGGCCTGCTCGCGGTCGAGATTCTGGACCGAGACCACGCCGGTGGCCTCGCCGCCCACGAGCAGCGGCGCCCACATCGTGGACTTCGGTTCCTCGCCCTGGAGGACGCCCGGCTGGCCGAGCTCGACTGCCCGTTCGGCCACCCGCTCATTCATCAGCAGCGGCTCCCGGGTCTCGATGACGTGTTTCCGGATGCCCATCAGTGGGATCGGCTCGTCGGGAAACCGGACGCCGCGCTCGATCGTGTACGGGAAGTGGATGAGGCCCGCCTCGCGGTCGAGGATCCCGATGTCGAGGACCTGGGCGTCGAAGACGTCGCGCAGCCGGTCGCCGACGAGGTCGTACATCGCCTGCATCTCGATCTGCGCGGCAAGTCCCTGCTGGACCTCGTTGACGATCGCGAGCTCGGCGGCACGCTCGTCAGTCTCGGCGAGCAGCCGCCGCGTCTCGTCGAACAGCCGGGCGTTTTCGAGGGCGCTCGCCATGCTGGTCGCGATCGTGCCGAGCAGCCGCTCGGTCGACTCGTCGAAGGCGTGCTTCTCGAACTCCTCCATGGCGATGACGCCGATCACGCGTTCGCCGATCAGGATGGGCACGCCGAGCCAGGACTCAGCCTCGATGCCGGCGTTGGCGCCGGGCGACTCGGGCCCCTCGCCGGTCGCCGGCAGCGTCTCCCTTGCGACCGCGTCGCTGTCGATGGCGCCCATGGCCCAGGACTCGGCGCTGGTATGAAGCCGGAGCGGGCGCCGGGTGCGGATCACGTGGGACGTGAGGCCCGGGCCGAACTCGATCGATTCGCTGCGGTACCGCTGGCCGTCCTCGATCTCGTACGGGTAGGCGATCATTCCGGCCGGCTCGTCGTAGATCGCGATGAACATCGAGCGCGAGTCGAACAGGATCCGGATGCGCTCCCCGACCAGCTCGACGATTGCCTGGAAGTCGAGCTGCCGGGCGAGGGCGTCGCCGATCTCGTTGATCACCGCCAGCTCAGCGTTGCGCTGCCGGGTCTCCTCGATCGCCCGCGCGCGCGTCAGCGCCGAGGCGACGTGCTGCCCGACGAAGGCCAGCAGGTCGAGGTCGGCGCGCGTATAGGGGTGTTCGCTTGAGTAGGACTGCGCGACGAGCAGGCCGATGAGCCGGCCGTCGGCGCGGAGTGGGACGCCGAGCCACGCGCTATCGTCGCTGGTCATGCCCAGGGCCTCGATCTCACCGGCAGCATGGAGGCGTTGGTAGGTGTCGCTGTCGAGGAAGACCGGCTCACCCAGCCGGAGCGCGTACGCGGTGACGCCGGTCGCCTGGCCTACGCCGAACGGCTCCCATGTGTTCGGGTCCGGGATGTCGGTGTCGAGAGCGTCGACGTAGTACGGGTAGTTCAGGCGCTCGTGCTCTTCGTCGTACAGCGCGATGTACAGGTTCTCCGCGTACATCAGCTCGCCGACGATCCCATGGATCGTGCGGTAGAAGCTCTGCAGGTCGCTGGCGGCGCTCGCTGCTTCAGCGATGCGGTAGAGGGCGCCCTGGACGGCGCTCGCTCGGGCGCGTTGGGCTTCGAGCGCTTCGAGCTCGGTGATGCGGGCGCGGGCGGCAGCGAGCTCGGCGGAATCGTCTCGCGTCATGCAGGCGGAGCGTAGCCGATCGAAGTCGCCGGGAACGGTCGCCGCGCGTGCTCGGTTCTAGCCGCGCTCGAGGTACCGCTCGCGGTCCCAGTTGTGGACGACCGAATCGTAGATCTCCTGCTCGACCCTGGCCGCGTTGAGGTAGTGGGCGAGGACGTCGTCGCCGAAGATCTCGTGCGCGGCCTCCGACCGCTCGAGCTCGCCGATCGACTCCCACAGGGCGCGCGGCATCCGGGGCACGCCGGTGGCGACGTACCCGTTGCCCTTGTACTCCGGCGCCAGCTCCAGGCCGTGCTCGATGCCGTACAGGCCCGCGCCGATCGCCGCGGCGTACGTCAGGTACGCGTTCATGTCGCCGCCGGGGAAGCGGTTCTCGACGTGGAGTCCATCGCCGTTCCCCACCAGCCGGAACCCCGTCGTCCGGTTGTCGCGGCCCCACACCACGTTCACGGGCGCCCACGACAGCGACGCGTAGCGCTTGTAGCTGTTGATGAACGGCGCGATGAATACGGCCAGCTCGCGCGACAGCGCCATCATCCCGGCGATGAACTGCGAACCCTGCCTGGAGAGGCCGTAGGGGCCGGGCTTCTCGCCCTTCGCCGCGTGCATCAGGGGCCGGTCGTCGTCGATGCCCCAGGTGCTCATGTGCAGGTGGCCTGACGAGCCGGTCCAGCGGTGGTCGGGCTTGGCCATGAACGTGATGCCCCAGCCGTTGAGGTAGGCGATCTCCTTCGCGCCGTGCTTGAAGATCACCGTCCGGTCGGCCGATTCGAGCACGTGGTCGTAGCGGATGTTGACCTCGTGCTGGCCGTTGGCGGCCTCACCCTTGCTGAACTCGATCGGGATCCGCGCCTCGGTCATCTGGTTGCGCAACAGGCGGTGGAGCGGCTCGGCCTTGGTGGCCTGGAGCAGCTGGTAGTCCTCGTTGTAGTACCCGAACGCCTTGGGCACGGGCCAGCCGCGCTCGGCCAGGCTCTCCCACGAATCCTTGAGCACGTAGTACTCGAGCTCCGAGCCGCACTTGACGGCGATGCCCATGTCCGCGGCCCGCTGGACCTGGCGCTTGAGGATCGTCCGCGGACTGACGGGGATCTCCGCGCCGCTCTCCTCGGTGGCGTCTGCGAGCACGAGGGCCGTCTTCTCGAGCCACGGCAGGACGCGCAGGGTGTCCCAGGCGGGCTCGGCGATCCAGTCGCCGTACCCCGTCTCCCAGTTCATGAGGGCGAAACCCTCCGGCGTGCCCATCTCCATGTCCGTGCCCAGGAGGTAGGTGCAGAAGTGGGCGCCGTGGTTGATCACGCCGGCGAGGAACGCCTCGGCCTGGACGCGCTTGCCGACCAGGCGGCCCTGCATGTCGGTGATGGCGACGACCAGCGTGTCGATCTCGCCGCTCCGCATCTGCCCCTCGAGCTCCTCGAGCTTCGGGTGCTTGCCGTGCTTCCCGTGCTTGTCCGAATCGTGCGAATCGTGCTTGGCCATCTCGATCTCGCTCCCTATTTCGCCGTCATCGCGCCATCCGCGACGATGACGGAGCCGGTGACGAAGGACGACTCGTCCGAGGCGAGGAACAGCGCGACGTTGGCGATCTCCCGGGGCTCGCC
>DATDJA010000165.1:0-2063 GCA_036520795.1 Candidatus Limnocylindrales bacterium | reverse complement strand
CCGGACGCGGCCAGGCCGCCGGCGATGCGCGGCAGGTAGCGCCCGAACAGCTCGCCCATGTCGACCTCCGACATCGGCATCGAGATCCGGACCGCAACCGTCCGTTGCCCGGGGACCTCGCGCAGCTCCATCTCGGTCATGGTGTGCCTCCCGTCGTCGTCGCCCGGCAGTGCGATCACAAGCATCGTGCCGTCACCCGCCGGCACCGCGGCGTCCGGTCGCGCGTGATGGACGAGCTCGTGGGGTGGCGGCTGGTTGCGAAGGACCTGCTGCTCGAACCCGAACAGCACCCCGCCGATCGTCTGGCCGAGCGGCTGCTTGCGGCGCTTCGTCACGCGGCGCCCGATGCTGCCGCCGTCGTGCGCCCGCCGGGCGTCGGCCGCTTGATCGCAAGCGCACCGACTCCAGCCATGACCGCGAGCCAGCCCGCGAACACGAACGCCGCCGTGTAGTTGCCCGCGTTGTCGCGGATGAGTCCGGCGACGACGGCCAGGATCGCGGCCCCGAACATGTGAGCGAAGTAGACCCAGCCGTACACGATGCCGACATTGCGGCGGCCGAACGTGTCGGCGACGAGGGCGACGGTCGGCGGTACGGTGGCGATGTAGTCGAGCCCGAACAGCATCGCGAACCCGATGACGCCGACGTTGTCGTGGATCGACGGCAGGTACAGCAGGCTGAGGCCGCGGAACCCGTAGTAGACGAGCAGCAGCTTGCGGGGGTCGACCCGATCGGTCAGCCAGCCGGAGCCGATCGTCCCCACGAAGTTGAACGCGCCCATCAGGGCCAGGGCCCCCGACGCGGTCACCGGCGTGAAGCCGTGGTCGACCGCGTGCGCGATGAAGTGCTGACCCACGACGCCGTTGGACGTCGCGCCGCAGATGAAGAATGTCCCCGCGATGATCCAGAACTCCCACGAGCGGGCCGCCCGGCGCATGATCCCGGGCTCCGCGTGCAGCGGCTCGGGTGGCGTGCTCTCGGTGGCTCCCCGCGCGCGCTCGCCGACGTCGGACGGCCGTTCCCGCAGGAGGAGCGCGGCCGGCACGGCGGCAACGACCAGCAGCGTCGCCATCGCGATCGTGGCCTCGCGCCAGCCGAGCGTCACCGCGATCACGGTCAGCAGCGGGAAGAACACGAGCTGACCCGCGCTCGCGCTCGCCCCGAACAGGCCGACCGCGAGGCCGCGGCCCTGGATGAACCAGCGGTTCGCGATCACCGGGCCCAGCGAGCTGGAAACGAGCCCGGCCCCGAACCCGGCCACGAAGCCGAACAGCAGCACGAGCTGCCACAGCTCGCGCGCAAACGACGACGCGCCCATCCCGAAGGCCGTGAGCAGCATCGCCCCCACGGTCAGGCGGCGGATGCCGAAGCGATCGATGAGCACGCCCGAGACCGGGCCGCCGAGGCCCAGCAGGAGCAGGCCGGCGGCGCCGGCGATCGAGATCTGGGCGACCGACCAGCCGGTGTCGGCCTGGATGCCGAGCAGCAAGGCCCCGGGTGCGGCTCGCGTCCCGGCGCCGATCAGGATGCACGCGGCCGCGACGGCGAGGACGATCCAGCCGTAGCGGAATCGGCTCGATGCGGACGGTGTCTCGGCGGTGGCGGCGTCGGTGACCATGGCGAGACCGGGGATTGTAGGCGGCCCGGCTCAGCCGGAGGCCGCCAATGCCTCGAACTAGGGGCTAGAGCAGCTCGTGGTTCGTGCTGGCGGTCGGGAGTCCATCGGCCGGTCGAGGCTCCTCGCCGGGCCCGTAGACCTGTTTCGGTGCGACGCCGCTGCCGCCGTTCGCTTCGGACGCCGCGACGCCGGGCTCGAGCACGGGCAGCTGCGTGCCGCCGACGGTCGTGCCCTCGATCGCCCCGACGCCGTAGGGCACCCACTTCGCGGGGTCCTTGAGGCGGTGCTGCTCGGAGGCGCCACGCGTGTGGACCTCCTCGAACCCCTTCGGCTCGATCCACATCCGCTTGCCGTCGAGCAGCCCGGTGATGCCCTCCTGCCCCGGCTCGGGGCGGGGGTTCTGGCAGTACTGGCAGTGCGCGCTGTCGTGTGGCGTGTACTCGGC
>DATDJA010000164.1:0-3194 GCA_036520795.1 Candidatus Limnocylindrales bacterium | reverse complement strand
GGGCATGAACGCCGGCATGGCGTGTGCGAACGAGCCGTCCGGGCGCGGGTGGACGCCGATCTTGGGCGGCAGCTCGGCCGCGCCGGCAAGACCGCGAAGGGTCTGCACGGCGAGCTCGAGGCGGGCCTCGAGGGGCGGCATCGAGGCGGTCACGTCAGCCCCCGAGAGGTAGCGCAGCGGCGGCAGGGAGGTCACGTTCCGAGTCTAGCCAGCCCGCCGCCGGGCTGTTCGCTAGGCTGTCGGCGTGAACACGGCCCAGAGCCTGGAGAACCTCAAGCTCGAGCGGGATGCGATCGTCCTCTACGACGAGCTGGCGACGATCGAGAAGGACCCGCGACGCGCCGCCGCGTTCCGTCATATCGCGGCCAACGAGCGTCGGCACGCGGACGTCTGGGCAACCCGGCTGACCGACGCGGGCGCCACGGTGCCTCCGACCGGGCGTCCGCGGATGCGCGTGCGCGTGATCATCCTGGTGGCCCGCCTGTTCGGGACGCGCTCCGTCTCCGACCTCGTTCAGGCGCTCGAGGGCGACGAGGAGGCGATCTACGACACCCAGGGCGACAGCCCGGATATCGAGGCGATCGCCGCCGACGAGCGAGAGCACGCGGAGATCTGGCGGCGGCTCGACGGCGAGGAGGGGACCGACGGCAGGGCGCAGGCCCGTCAGTCGGCAGCCGCCGGCGTCGTCAGCGCGGCGGAGCATCCGGCCGTTGCGCCGGGGCGGCCGCGCGCGCCCGCGGCGATCCTGGGCGCCGAGGGCTGGCATCGCAGCGCGCGCTCCGGGACGCTGCGGGCGATCATCTTCGGCGTCTCGGACGGGCTGGTCTCGAACCTGGCGCTGGTCATGGGCATCGCCGGCGCGTCGAGGCAGGCGGAGTTCGTGCTCCTCGCCGGGATCGCGGGCCTTTTGGCGGGCGCGTTCTCGATGGCGGCCGGCGAGTACATCTCGATGCAGAGCCAGCGCGAGCTGTTCGAGCGCCAGATCGAGCTGGAGCGCGCCGAGCTCGAGGCGATGCCCGAGGAGGAGCAGCGCGAGCTCGCCGCCCTGTACATGGCCAAGGGCTTCCCGCGCGCGGAGGCCGACAAGATCGCCGCACGCATGTTCGAGGACCCGGCGACGGCGCTCGACACGCTCGTTCGGGAGGAGCTCGGCCTCGACCCCGACGAGCTGGGGTCGCCGTGGGGCGCGGCGTTCGGCTCGTTCCTCGCGTTCGCGCTCGGCGCCGTCATCCCGGTCATCCCGTACGTGTTCCTCGAGGGAACGACGGCGTTCATCGTGAGCATCGTGGCGAGCCTGATCGCTCTGTTCCTCGTCGGTGCGGGCGTGAGCCTCCTCACCGGCCGCGGCACCCTGTTCTCCGGGCTGCGCCAGCTCGCGATCGGTGCGGGTGCGGCCGCCGTGACGTTCGCCGTCGGGACGGTCATCGGCGTGAGCGTCGGGGGCTGACGGTGGCGCCGACGATCGCCGACCGCTTGCGCGCCGAGGGCCTGGATCCCGGCACCTGGTCGAACGGTTCGAACGACCGGTACGCCGCCCACAGCCACGGCTACGACAAGGTCCTGGTGTGCACGGCGGGCTCGATCCGGTTTGGTCTGCCCGACACGGGCGACGCGGTTGGTCTCGCGGCGGGCGACCGTCTCGAGCTCCCGGCGGGTACCGCGCACGACGCGCTCGTCGGGCCGGGCGGCGTCACCTGCCTCGAAGCCCACCTCCCGGCGGGACGGCTCGCGGCGCTGCGGCACCTGCCGGCGGGGGAGTGGTGACGCCGCGAATCACGAACGCCCCGGCCGGAGCCGGGGCGTCAATGGGATAGGCTGTAGTTCGTGCCTAGCGGCGGCCGAGCACGGTCCACATGTACCGGTTGTCTCGGTTTTCGCTCGGGCGCTCCGGATCCTCGGCGCTCAAGACGATGCTGATGATCGAGAACAGCGCGAGGAGCGCGAACGCGGCAACGATGACCATCGTCGTGCACCTTTCTGTGCCTGGAACTGCCGCGGACCGGTTGCCCGTGTCCCGCCGGCCGATCCGGCGGGGTCGACGTCCCAATGACCCTAACGGGTGGCAGTCTACCTAATAATCATCGGTATTGCAACTGCTGTACCTAACGAACAGGGATCTCGTGCCAAAGAACACCCCGATTAGCCAGACCGACGCGCGACTCCTGGCCCTGCTCCAGGCCGACGGGAGGCGTTCTTACGCCGAGCTCGGCAACGACCTTGGGATGGCCGGTCCGTCGGCGCACGAGCGCGTGAAGAAGCTCGAGTCGCGGGGGGTGATCCGGGGTTATGCGGCCGACGTGGACCCGGTTGCCGTGGGCCTCAGCGTGGTCGCATTCACGTGGGTGACGCAGGCCCCGGGGACGATCGCGAGCGACCTGACCCCCGACTTCGCGGCGATCCCCGAGATCGAGGAGTGCCACCACATCGCCGGCGAGGCCGACTACATCCTCAAGATCCGGGCACGCGACATGGACCACCTGGGGACGATCGTCCGCCGGGTCCAGACGACCGATCACGTGTTCTCGACGGAGACCGACGTCGTGTTCACTACGGGCTTCGAGCGCCGTCCCCTGCCCTTGGGCGCCAACGGGACCACGGACCCCGAAACCGGGCACGACCGGAGCGCGTAAGGGTATGACGGAGCGCCAGGTCGGCGAATCCGAGGACGCCACGCTCGTCAGGGCCGTGGCGAACGGCTCGGAAGATGCCCTCGCGGCGCTCTACGACCGGCATGTCGGCGGCGTCCACGCCGTTGCGCTCCGGCTCACAAGCGACCGTCAGGTCGCCGAGGAGGTCGTGCAGGAAACGTTCCTCGCGCTCTGGAACCGCGCGGAGCTGTTCGATCCGACCATGGCGTCGCTCGCGACCTGGTTGCGGACGATCGCGCGCAACCGGACCGTCGACCGGCTGCGGGCGGCGGGCCGCCGACCGCCGCTGGTGTCGCTGGGCGGCAGGGGGGACAACGACGACTTCGAGGGCGACGTCGACCGGCTCGGCCCGGCCGCCGTGGTGCTCGGTGGTGCGACGGCGGACCCCGGCCCCGAAGCCGCGGTCGAAGCCGCCGACCTGCGGGACGCCGTGGTCGAGGCCCTGGCCGGCATGCCGGAGGTGGAGCGGCTGGTCATCGTGCTGGCCTATCGCGAGGGGCTGACGCAGGCGGAGATCGCCGAACGGCTCGAGTGGCCGCTCGGTAC
>DATDJA010000163.1:0-8627 GCA_036520795.1 Candidatus Limnocylindrales bacterium | reverse complement strand
GTCCTGAGCTTCGCGATTGTCGGGATCTACTGGAACAACCACCACCACCTGTTCCAGGCCGTGCGGACGGTGAATGGGCGGGTCCTGTGGGCGAACCTGCTGCTGCTGTTCTCGCTCTCGCTGCTGCCGTTCGGATCGGCGTGGATGGGCGAGCACGAGTTCGCGCCCGTGCCGGTCGCGCTCTACGGCGTGATCCTGCTGGCGGCCGCGATGACGTACTTCATCCTCGTGCGGACGCTGCTCGCGGCCCAGCCCGACGACGCGCCGCTGGCCGCCGCGATCGGCAGCGACACGAAGGGCAAGATCTCCCCGCTGATCTACGCCCTCTCGATCCCGCTTGCGCTCGTCGCGCCGCTCGTGTCGTTCGGGCTGTACGTCTTCGTCGCGCTGCTCTGGATCGTGCCCGACACCCGCATCGAGCGAACGCTCTCGCGCTAGTCGCCCGCTGTCCGCCCGCCGATCGTCCGCTGAGCCCGCGTCCGTCACCTACGACCCGGGGTCGTGATATCGGCACTCCGCGGCCCCGTTCCCACCACCTACGCTACGGGATCGTACTAGGCGCGGCGATCGGGTCGATCCGTGGCCGAGCCCATCGGAATCAGCCGTTTCTGCCTAACCGCCGAGCCAGATCAGCCCGAGTCTCCGCTCGAACGTGACAGGACGCTGGCTAGTACGACCCGGGAGCGTAGGTGACGGCCAATCAGGGATCGCGGCCGCCGGAGGGGTCCCGGGGGTCAGTGCCGCGCTTCGGGACGGGGCGTGCCGCGGATGCCGACGACCAGGTCCGCGTACGCCGGGTGGCGCTTGATGAACGCGGCGATGAACGGGCATTGCGGCGTCAGCTTCAGGCCACGCGCCCGCACGTCGTCGAGCGCCCAGGTGGCGAGCCGGCTCCCGACGCCCTTGCCCTCGAACGCCGGCAACACCTCGGTGTGAACGAACACCAGCCACCCGTCGCGCGGCTCGTACTCAGAGAAGCCGGCAAGAGCGCCGTCGACCCACGCCTCGAACCGATGGGCGTCGGTGTTGTCGCGGACCTCGAACGCGGAATCCGCACCGCCGGTCAAGGCGTGGCCACGTGGTCGGCCCAGTGGTGCTCGGGCGAGTAGCCGAGGATGCGGCGCGCGCGCTCGATCGAGAGCAGCGTCTCGCGGCCCTTGACCTCGCGGGTCAGCGGCACCGACGGGAACACCTCGGCCATCAGGTCCGCGCTGGGGCGGGTCATCACGGTGTCGTCGGCGGCGACGATGCAGACCTCGGCCCCGGTGACGTCGGCCGTGAGGCCCAGACGGCAGGCCTGGGCGACATCCCGGCAGTCGACGTAGCCCCACAGGTTCCACTTGCGCAGGTGCGCGTCGTCCCAGTAGGAGGGGAACCGCGCGTAGTCATCGGGCTCCATGATGTTCGAGATCCGCAGGCCGACGATCGGGATCCCGGTCCGCCGGTTGAACTGGGAGGCCAGCGTCTCGCCCGCGAGCTTCGAGAGCGCATACGACGACTCTGGTCGCGGCTCGATGGTCTCGTCGATCGGCGCGAAGGCCGGCGGCGTGTCGAACGGAAGGCCGAGCACGGTCTCGCTCGATGCCCAGACCACGCGCTCCAACCCGTTCGCCTCGGCCGCCGCGAACACGTTGTAGGTCGAGACGATGTTGTTGCGGAACGTGTCGGCGGGCGGGCGCAGGCCCGGGGCGGGGATCGCCGCGAGATGGACGACCGCGTCGAAGCCCGCCAGCGCTTCAGCCGTCTGGCCGTAGTCCGCGAGGTCCGCGAGCAGGCACAGGCCGTGCGCGGAGCCGTCGTGGCGTGTGTCGACGTTGAGCACGTAGTGCCCCTGCTCGCGCAGGTCCCGCACGACCCATCGACCCGCTTTGCCGCTGCCGCCCGTGACGACGATCCGCACGTCGAACCTCTCAGTCCGGGTCGAGCGCGCCGACGACCTGCGACACCGCCGGCCGCGGCCTCGTGTCGACCGACAGCCGAAACACGTCCGGGCGGTTGTAGTGGCCGGTGGGGTCGAAGTAGCGACGCGCCGCACGGACCTCGGACGGGTCGATGTCCGCGTACAGGATCGTCTCCTCGTGGCGCGACGGTCCGGCGAGCATCTTGCCCGTCGGGCCGATGATTACCGAGTTGCCGGGCGAGACCCAGTCGCGCTCATCCGGGTCATCCTCGAGCTTCCAGACCTTGTCCCGGGCCGGGAAATCCTCCGGGATCTGGTCGACGCGGACGCACGGGTTGACGCCGATGACGTAGAGGCGCCCCTCGCGGGCGATGTGGCGCATGGTCGCCACCCACGCGTCGCCGGTCGCGAGCGTCGGCGCGACCCAGACGTCGATCCCCTGGCTGTACATGTAGTACCGCGCCAGGGGCATGTAGTTCTCCCAACAGATCAGCCCGCCCACGCGGCCGATCTCCGTGTCGACGACCGTCAGCAGGCTGCCGTCGCCCATGCCCCAGACCGTGCGCTCCGATCCCGTGGGCATGAGCTTGCGGTGCTTGCCGAGCAGGCTCCCGTCCGAGCCGAAGTACAGCATCGAGCAGTAGATCGTGGCGCCGTTGGGCTCGCGCTCGTCGATGCCGACCACGAGCGTCACGGCGTGTTCCCGGGCGATCGCGCCCAGCCGCTCGGTCGCCTCGCTGGGCACGACGATCGCCTGGTCGACGAGCATCGAGTACCAGGCCTCATCCCCGTCCCAGATGATGCCCGCGTCCTTCCAGATCGGGTCGCCGGGCACGAAGGCCTCGGGAAACACCACGAGCTTGGCGCCGTTGGCGGCAGCCTCCCCGGTCAGTGCCGCAACCCTGTCGATCGTGGCATCTCGATCCATCAGGACGTACGCGGCTTGGACTGCCGCGACCGTGAACGCAGTCATGAAGTGATCCTCCCCGTCAATCCGGCGTTGCGTGCACCATCGTAGTCGCCGTCAGAGCGCGAGCACGAACCGCAGCGAGGCGTCCACCCGGGTCATCGCCTCTGGTCCCAGCCGCCCGAGCCGAGCACCGAGCCACGTCGCCGGGCGCGTGAACACCTGGTCGCACTTCACGAACCCGTCGCGATCGAGGCCAGTGTCGCGCATGGTCACGGGCACGAGATACGGCGGCAGCCACCCGCCCGCGACGACCCGCCGCTTCGTCGTCATCGAGCACACCAGAACCGTGCCGTCGGCGCGGTTCAGGCGATCGGAGGAGACGACGACCGCCGGATGCGGCCCGCGGAGCACGTGGCCGCCGACGTCCTCGAACTGGACGAGGTGGATGTCACCGCGACGGGGGCCGGCTACCACTCGACGTCCGCGAGGAGCTTCGCGTCCATCGGCGCGGCGGCCCGTGCCCACTCGAGGTTCTCCTCGCGGTCCGCCTCGAGCGCCGCGTCGAGCCTGGCCTGCTCGACCTCGTCCACGAGCCGCCGGAGCGACGCCGCGACCACGCCGCTCACCGACGTCCCGGTCTCGTCCGCGACTTCCTTCACCGTCGCCAGGAGCCGCTCGGGCACGCTGATCGAGAGCTTCGCGTAGGGGCCGGATTCGGTCGGCGTCAGGTAGGGCTCGAGCGCCTCGCGGAAGGTCGGGAAGGGTCGCTCACCGTGGTCGGACTGCTGGTCGTACTGCATCTCACGGCGAGTATGATCCATGGTCGTACCCGGGTCAAGGACCGCCGCAGCCAGGTTCCGTGGGGGAGCCTCCCACCCGCGGCGTAGAGTGCTGCTCATGGCGACGAGGGATGCCTGAGCCCGGGGCGGGCGCCGACCTCCTCGCGATGGGCCGCGAGGCGTTCCTGCGCGAGCAGTGGGCCGACGCCTACGCCCGGCTGACGGAGGCCGATCAGGGTCAGTCGCTGGGCCTCGACGACCTGGAGCTCGCTGCGCTCGCGGCGTACCTCGTGGGCCTCGACGAGGCGTCCGTCGACCTCCAGACCCGCGCCTATGCCGAGGCATTGCGTGGCGGCGACGTCGACCGAGCGGCGCGCCGCGCCTTCTGGCTCGGGTTCGGGCTGCTTTACCGGGGAGAGCGGGTCAGGGGCGGTGGCTGGCTGGCCCGGGCAGCGCGCCTTGCCCACGAGGCCGGACCCGAGTCGCTCGTGCACGGCTACCTGCTCGTGCCACCGGCCCTGGTAGACCACGAGGCCGGGGACTTCGAGGCTGCGTCCGTCGCCTTTCGGGAGGCCGCCCGCGTCGCAGCCAAGCACGGAGACGCCGACCTCGAGACCATCGCCCGGCTCGGGCTGGGCGATGCGCTGATCGGTCTCGGCCAGATCCCGCACGGCGTTGGCCTGCTCGACGAGGCCATGGTGGCGGTCACGGCGGGCGAGGTGTCGCCGATCGTCATGGGCATCGTCTACTGCGCTGTGATCGAGACCTGCCAGCGGATCTTCGACCTCGGTCGAGCCCACGAGTGGACGGCGGCACTGGCGGGTTGGTGCGACGCCCATCCCGACCTGGTGCCATACCGCGGCGCCTGTCTGGTGTATCGGGCCGATCTGATGACGCTCCACGGCGCATGGCCGGAGGCCCTCGCCGAGGCCCGGCGTGCCTCGGACGCATCGCAGCGACCCAGCGTCGATCCGGTCTCGGGCGAGGCCGCGTACCGGCGCGCGGAGCTGCACCGGCTGCGTGGCGAGGCCACCGAGGCCGAGGAGGCGTATCGACATGCCAACCGGCTGGGACGCACGCCCCAGCCGGGACTCGCCCTGTTGCGGCTCGACCAGGGCCGCGTGGCCGTGGCCGCATCCGCGATCCGCCGAGCCGTGGACGGCTCCACCGACGTCGCCGCGCGCCCGCGACTGCTCGACGCGTTCGTGGAGATCTCGCTGGCGGCCGGAGACGTCGCCGCGGCCGGCGCTGCGGCCGACGAGCTGGCGACGCTCGCGGGCGAGCTCGACGCGCCGGTGCTCGTCGCGCTCGCCGCCCGGGCCGAGGGCGCGGTCCTGCTGGCCGAGGGCGAGGTGAAGTCCGGGCTCGACGAGCTCCAACGGGCGCTCGCCGCGTGGCAGGCGGTGGAGGCGCCGTACGAGGCCGCCCGCGTGCGGGTGCTCGTCGCCCAGGCCTGCTACCGGCTGGGTGACGATGACACCGCGGACCTGGAGCTCGACGCCGCCGATCGCGCGTTCCGCGACCTGGGGGCCGCGCCCGCCCGTCGACGCCTCGAGGCTCTTCGGGACGGGCGGGCGTCGGGGGGACGCGCGAACGCCGGCGGCCTGACGCCGCGTGAGCTCGAGGTCCTGCGCCAGCTGGCGTCGGGCAAGACGAACCGCGCGATCGCCACGGATCTCGTCATCAGCGAGAAGACCGTTGCGCGCCACGTCGCCAACATCTTCACCAAGCTCGATCTCTCGAGCCGCTCCGCGGCGACCGCGTACGCGTACGAGCACGACCTGGTGGCGCCGGCTACATAGAACCACCCATGCCGGTCGCGCCTGCAATTGGATGGTTCGGTCGATGCGGTGCCAACCCGCCCGCCCCTAGGGTCGTGCCCGGCGACCGGGCGATCCGGTCGCCTCCGCACCCGACATCGGTGCCCGGAGGCGAGACATGCAGGACGGCGAGCGGTTCGACGCGATCGTGATCGGGGGTGGCCAGGCCGGCCTCGCCGCTGGCTACCACCTGCGTCGGCACGGGCTCAGATTCGTGATCCTCGATGCCGGTGCGCACGTCGGCGATGCCTGGCGGTCCCGATGGGACAGCCTGCGCCTGTTCACGCCGGTCCGCTACGACAGCATGCCGGGGATGCCGTTCCCGGGCGACCGATACGCGTTTCCGACGAAGGACCAGGTGGCCGACTACCTCGACGCCTACGCGTGGTACTTCGACCTGCCGTTGCGCACGGGTGTCCATGTCGACCGAGTGCGGGCGACGGCCGGGGGACCGGGCTTCGTCGTGACCGCCGGCGAACGGGAGCTCGAGGCGGACCAGGTGATCCTCGCAACCGGCGCGTTCCATCATCCGTCGGTGCCGGCGTTCGCGCGTGATCTGGACGTCGGCATCCTCCAGCTCCACTCGAGCGAGTACCGCAGGCCGGCACAGCTCCGGGACGGCCCGGCGCTGGTCGTGGGCGCGGCCAACTCGGGGGCGGAGATCGCGCTCGACATCGCGCGGGCCGGCAACCGGCTCGTGCGGCTGGCCGGGCGAGATACCGGGCACTTGCCGTTTGACACCGAGGGCCGGCTGGGCCGTTGGCTCGATCCGCTGATCTGGTTCGGGGCCAATCACGTCATGACGGTGCGGTCGCCGATCGGCCGCAGGGCGCGCGACGGGATCCTGTTCCACGGGGAGCCGGTTGAGCGCGCGCGGCCGGCCCTCCTGGCGGCGGCGGGCGTGGAGCGGGTCCTCGGGCGCGTCGGTGGCGTCAGCGGCGGCCGGCCGGTGCTGGAGGACGGGACGGTCCTCGACGCGGCCAACGTGGTCTGGTGCACCGGTTACCGGCGCGACTACTCGTGGATCGAGCCGTCGATCACGGACGCGGACGGGTGGCCCGTTCAGGACCGTGGCGTCATCGCCGGCGTTGCCGGCCTGTACATCGTCGGGCTGCCGTTCCAGACGGCGATCGCGTCCGCGCTGCTCGGCGGGGTCTGGCGCGACGCAGCCTACGTCGGGGATCGCGTCGCAGAGCGGGCGGCCCTCGCTCGGGCCCACGCCCCAAGGGATGCGATCCCGGCTGGAAGCGCCGGCTGAACCGAGGGCTACGCCTCCGCCGGTGCGGCTCCAGACGGTTCGGCGGTGACCTTGGGGGCCGGCGCGAGGTCCACGGTTCGGACGCGGCGCGTTCGGCCCGCCTCGGTGCGCACGGTGGCGGCGGCGATGACGCCCGGGACGAGCGACTCGACCACCGCGGTCTCGCCGGTGTAGAGGCCGGTGCCCTGGATGATCACCCGCATGCCCGGCACGATCTCGGCGCGGCCGACGCCCGCCTTCGTGTTGATCGTGGCGACGGTGGCGGGGGTCACCTGCGGAACGTACGCCGGCGGGGGACCCTTGGAGCTACGCGGCGGCGGGTAGACGGTCTTGCGCTTGCGGGTCATCAGTACGACCTGCGCGAGCGCTGCTCGTCCTTGGGCGGCTTGGGCTCGCGACCCGGCCGCGGCGGGTTGGGGCGCGTGCCGGGCGCCATGTCGGGCGGCCGCTCCGCGGGACCGCGGGCGTGGGCGGCCTCGACTTCGCGGGTGAATGCGGTCGCCGTCGCCGCGGGGATGCTCCCGTACCAGGCGGCCTGGACTTCCTTCATGCGCTCGGTTTCGGTCGCGCGTCGTTCACGCTCGTGCTTGGAATGCTTGGTCATCAACGCCTCCGGATGGAACACCTGATCGCGACGATGCTACGCGATCCCGCCGCGAACCCCGAATCGGGCCGCGGCGGGTCGCTTGCCGACTACGGGATCAGGAAGACCACCTGGACGTCGATGGTCACGTCGGTCGTGCCGGCCATGACCGGGGTCGACGCCGCGTCCTCGGCCAGTGCGCCCGCCGCCATCGTGCGGCCGTACCAGATCGGGTTCGAGACCGTCTCGCTCATCGACGCCACGCCCGTGATCGACACGCCCACGCCCTTGGCCAGGGTGTCGGCCTTCGCGCGGGCATCGGCGACGGCGGCCTCGCGGGCCTTGGCCTCGGCGGCCGTCCGATCGGCGACGTCGAACGTGATGCCGTTGACCTGGGTCGCGCCGGACACGACGGAGTCGTCGAGGACGTCGCCCAGCTTGTCGAGGTCGCGGACCGTGATCGTGACCGCGTTCTGGAGCTGGTAGCCGCGGATGTGCGGGTTGCTGCCGTTGCTGTTGTAGTCGTACACGGGCTGGAGGGAAATCGACGACGTAGCGATGTCCTTGTCGTCGATGCCCAGCGCCTTGAGCGCCGCGACGACCTTGGTCATCGACTCCGCGGCGGCCTCGCGGGCGGCCTTGGCCGTGTTGCGCTCGATGAGGACACCGAGGTTGATGGTGGCGAGGTCGGGGACGACGGTGACCTTGCCGCTGCCGGTGACTGCGATGGTGTGGTCGGGCGACTCGTCCGTCGCGCCGTTGACGGCGGCGTAGCGGGGGCCCGGGGCGGTCGCGGCCGCGAGGGCCGGGCCGGCGACGAGGCCGACCGCGAGGGCCGCGACCCCGGCGATGGCCATCCAGCCGAGGGTCGTGCGGCCGGGACCGCGCATCTGGGTGTCAGTCATGGTCGATTGTTCACCGCTTCGGGTCCCGGATCCGCGCCGCCTGTGGGCGCTTCCGCCGGCCGGTGGGTCCCGCTGCCCGGCCTTCCTCGCGGTAGACGCCGCCGGGTGTCGCTCGGTTTCCCGGTGGTGCTCGGGGGCACCTCGCCCGCTCGTCGCGAGCCTCCTCGTGCCTCTCTCTTTGCCCCCTCCTCGCACCCCACCAGGCCTTGCATTCACCCGGTGAATGCGAACCGCGCCGCGGCGGCACGGTTTGGCCAGATATTCATCGGACGGATGCCAGCCGGCTGTATCGGCCTCGCACTTGGCCTTGTATTCACCCAACGAGTACTGGGCCAACTAGCCGCCCGCGCACTTGGCCTACCAGTCACCTCGCGCATGCAATGCCAGGTCGACGCCACGAATCGGCGCGCTCACGGTCAAGACAGGCGCCTGCGACCGAGCGCACGTGGCCGGATCCCTCGTTTGCATTCAG
>DATDJA010000162.1:0-3320 GCA_036520795.1 Candidatus Limnocylindrales bacterium | reverse complement strand
TCCCGGGCGGTCGCGCCGTCGAGCTCGCGGTTCACGCCCACGATGCCGCCGAACGACGACACCGGGTCCGTGTCCAGGGCGCGGCGGTAGGCCTCGACCAGCTCCTCGCCCGAGGCGATGCCCACGGGGTCGGTGTGCTTGGCGATGACGACTGTCGGGGCCGTGTAGTCGGACGCGATCCGGTAGGCGGCGTCCAGGTCGAGCAGGTTGTTGAACGACGGAGGGTCGCCGTGGAGCTGCTTGACGTCGGCGAGGGTGCCGGAGCGGTGGGTCGTCTCGCGGTAGAACGCGGCGCGCTGGTGGGGGTTCTCGCCGTAGGGCAGGTCGGCGACCTTCTCGAGCACCATCGCCAGCCGCTTGGGGTAGCTGTTGCCGCCGATCTGGTTGAGGTAGGCGGCGATCTCCGCGTAGTACGCGGCGACCGTGCTGAACGCGTCGGCGGCGAGCCGGTAGCGCGTCTCGGCCGACACCTGGCCGAGCGTCCGCATCTCGTCGACCACGAGCCCGTAGTGCGACGGGTCGCACACGGCGACCACCCCCGCCGCGTTTCGGGCGCCCGCGCCGAGCAGGGCGGCCCCGGCGACATCGATCATCTCGATCGCCTCGTCGATGCTGACGTGGCCGCTCCCGACCTCGGGCGCGAACGGCTTGACGTTGACGACGACGAGGTCGATGACCTCGAGGCCGTGGTCGGCGAGCTCGTTCAGCTGTTCCGGGACGTCACGGCGCGCGAGGATGCCTGCGTAGATCGCGGGATGGAAGGTCCTGACCTGGCCGCCGACCAGCGGCGGGACCTCGGTGAGGTCCGAGACGGACGCAACCTCGATACCGTCCGCGGCCAGGTGCTCGCGGGTGCCGTCGGTCGCGAACACCGTGACCTCGAGCCGCTGCAGCTCGCGCGCGAAGGCGGAGATGCCCTCGCGATTGGCCACCGAGAGCAGCGCACGCACCTGCTCGGGTTCCTCCTCCGGCGTTCGGGTGGGCGCTCCGTTTCGGATCAGGATCGGGGAAGGATCCAGGCCGCTCCGGGCGGGTACGTCAGACGGCGAGTATACCGTCACCCCGTGGCATACTCGGACGGCCCAAATCGCCGGCCGGTCCGTCCCGGCTGACTTCGGAGATGCGCGTGCGACAGTGGCCCTGGCAATACCTGTTCGAGCCCTACAGCCAGGAATCGTTTCCCGACCTGTATGTGCCGCTCGCGATCGCGTCGCTGGTCGCGCTGATCGCGACGGTGATCTTCTACAACGTCCGTACCAGGCAGCTCCACCGGCACAGCGTCTACCTGCAGATGTACGAGTGGCTGTTGTGGACCGGCGTGATCGTGTTCGGGCTGATGCTCGTGTACTACGTGTTCAAGTTCGACTTCTTCATCGTGTTCTCGACCCTGGTCGTCGGCCTGGGCGCGATGGTCTGGATCCGGTTCGTGCGCTTCCCGCCCTACTTCCGGGCCTACGAGCGGCAGCTCGCGAAGCAGCGCTACTTCTCGCGGGAGCGCTTCACGCGGCCCGAGACCACCATCCGATCCCGCTCCTCGCGGCGCCGGCGGCGCCGCTGACGATGCGGCGCGGCCCCGGTCGCGCGGGACGCTGAGGGCGGTCGATGCCGATCGATGTCCGGCGGTTCGGCGTGGGCCACCGACGCCCCGATGGGCCGCCCGGCACGACCGGGATCGAGGGTCAGGTCATTGAGAGCGGGCGGTCCGGGATCGTCGCGGAGCTCGCGTTCAAGGGCCGCGCGCGGATCACGCCCCACTCGAACCCGAACTGGACGTACTTCCTCGTGATCGAGGGTGGTGGCTGGGTCGGCGTCGGCGACGAGCGCACGCGGGTGACGGCGGGCGAGGCGGTGGTCTGGCCACCCGACGTGATCCACGCAGCCTGGACCGACGGCGCCCCGATGCGCGCGATCGTGGTCGAGTTCTTCGGCCCGACGCTGGCGCTGCCAGAGGTCACCGAGGGTGTGGCGATCCCGATCGAGGCAGGAAGGGCTCCGCGCGCCGAGGGCAGCCTCGCACCCCACCGTTTCGAACGAGCCGCGGACGACGCCCACGCCGAGGGCGAGCCGGAGTAGGCAATCGCTCTACCGGTCGGGCGCGTCCTCGCCCGCGAGGTGTGCCCCGAGGCTGCCGAGGACCATCGCCGTCATCCCCCACACGGCGATGCCGTCGACCGGGTAGGCCGCATACCGGATCCGCCAGCCGCGGATCTCGCGCTCGACCGTGATCATCGCCGCGCCCGGCAGGAACGCCGCGACGGGAGGTTCCAGGATCGCCGCGACCTCGTCCGGCTGCGGGACGAGGTCGGGGCGCCGGTCCATCGCGGCGATGACGGGGGTCACGGCGAAGCTGGACACCGGGATCCAGCGCACCGGGAGCGAGCCGAGGACCCTCACGCCGTCCCGCTCCCTGTCGAGCCCCACCTCCTCGCTCGCCTCTCGCAGGGCGGTCATGACGAGGTCGGCGTCGGAGGGCTCGGCCTTGCCGCCGGGGAACGAGACCTCGCCCGAGTGATGGCCGCCACGGTCGGCTCGCTCGGTGAGCACGACGCGCGCCTCGCCGTCGTCGCCCGGGTACAGCAGGATGAGCACGGCGGCAGGACGGGTCGATGTCGCGGCATCGTCCCACGGTGGCCGCGGGCGCGGCGCCCCGGTCTCCACGACGACCGGGATCAGCGCGGACGGGCCGTCGGGCAGCCGCTCCGGCACCTGCTCGAGGCGCCGCAGGACGTCCTCGAAGCGCACCGGCGGCCGGCCGCTGCCGCGGCTAGTTGACGAGCTCGCCGCCGTCGGGCCGGGTCGGCTCGTCGAGCGGCGGCAGGTCGAACGTGGATCCGCGCTTCCCCCGTCCGGCTCCAGCGGCCGCGGGCTCGCGGCCGGTCGACCGGGCGTCGCGCCGGTCCGACGCGTCCGCGACGACGGTGTTCGATTCGCTCGAGAAGACCAGCGTGCCGGAGACGGGATCCGCGTCGGCCACGATCCGATCGCCGGGCTTGAACGAGCCGGTGAGCAGCGCCCGCGCGAACGGGTTCTCGACCAGGCGCTGGATCGTCCGCTTGAGCGGCCGGGCGCCGAAGGCCGGATCCGTGCCCTCGCGCACGATGAGCGCGCGAGCGGCCGGCGTCAGCTCGAGCACCAGGTCGTTCGCGGCGACGCGTCCCTGGAGGTCCGCGAGCTGGAGGTCGGCGATGGCCGCGAGCTCGGCATCACCGAGGGCGTGGAACACGATGATCTCGTCGATGCGGTTGAGGAACTCGGGCCGGAACTGCAGGCGCAGCTGGTCGGTCACCTGCCGCTTCATCGACTCGTAGGCGTCGGCGTCG
>DATDJA010000161.1:0-2220 GCA_036520795.1 Candidatus Limnocylindrales bacterium | reverse complement strand
AGGTCCATCGCGGCTCAGTGTGGGCCACGCCGGCGGAGCCGGCCGACGCGGTCGCGGCGCCCGGGACACGCGACTCAGCCCCGGGCTGGCGGATCCTCGAGGACGAGGTCGTCGAGGTACAGCACCTCGAGGCCGGCGCGCGAGCGGATGCCCCGATCGTTCGTCACGAACGCCGTCGCGCCGGCGCTGCGGGCGCTGGCGAGGTGAATCGCGTCCACAAGGTCGATCCCCTCGGTGCCCCGCAGCCAGGCCGCGTCCTCAGCGATCGCTGCCGACAGACCAACGAGGCGAAGGTCAAGGGAGCGCAGCTCGTCCGCCATGCGCTCGAACGTCGTCGCGTCGCCGGAGCGCGCAGGACCCGTCAGGATCTCGACCTGGCCGACCGTCGCCAGGGAAGCGCCGATCTGGTGCTGGTTGATGGCATCGATCACCACCGCGGCTCGGGAGGCGTGGGGCTCAGCGTTCTCCAGGAGGTAGATCAGGACGTTCGCGTCGATCGCGATCCGGGTCTGCCGCTTGTGGAGGTCGTCGGCCGACCAGTGCTTCTCGGGCACGCAGGTTCTCCTCGAACTCGTCGCGGAGGCGGCGGACGTAGGTGACAGGGTCGGGCTCGAAGTAGCCCTTGCCCGCGGTGAGCCCGCGAAGGCGATCTGACGCCCTCGCCGGTTGTTTGCGCAGAACCAGCGTGTCGTCCTCGATCCGGACGTCCAGGCGGTCACCAGGCTCGATGCCCAGCCGCCGTCGGGCCTCGCTTGGCAGCGAGATCTGGTGCTTGGTGCTGACCTTTGCGCTTAGCATGTTGCCGCGATGCTAAGCAGCGAGACCCGGGTCGTCAAGCCTGGCCGCGGATAGACCAGGCGCGCGCGATGAGGTCGATCGTGCCCTCTGGGCCCGTCGGGAGGGTGGTGCGGAGGAGCTCGCGCAGCGCCTCGCGGCGGTCGAGCGGCAGCCGGCTCGCGTACCCCGGGGCAGGCGCGATGTCGACCGTGAACGGCGCCCAGAAGTCGTCGAAGTCGGCGAAGCGGGTGGGGACGTCGATCGCCATCACCAGCACGTTCGAGAGACCCGCGTTGATCCAGGCCGCCGCGAGGCGATCGGGCGCGCACAGCGGGAACCGCACGCCCTCGTCGAGCTCGCGCGCTCCGGGGTCGAGCGCGACGGCCGCGTCCCAGAAGCGGCGCATCAGCTCCATCCGCCCGGCGTAGTCCCAGACGTAGGCGGCGACTGTCCCGCCCGGCCGGGTGACGCGGACGGCCTCCGCGAGCGAGGCCGGCACGTCGGGCACGAAGTTCAGGACCAGGCCCGAGACGACGGCGTCGGCCTCGCCGGACTCGAGCGGCAGCGCGTCGGCGCGTCCGACGCGGAACGAAGCGACCGGATCGGCGACGCGTTCGCGCGCCGCCGCGACGAAGTCGGGCGACGGGTCGATCCCGAGCACGCGCCGCGGCCGGCTCCGCGCAGCGATCGTCCCCGACAGCGCCCCGGTGCCGCAGCCCACGTCGACCCAGCTCGAGTCGGCGGCGAGGCCCAGCCAGGCGACGAATGCGTCGGCGACGCGCCGGCTCCAGCGGCCGACGTAGCGCTCGTAGGCGTCGGCGTCACTCCACCGGTCGGCCGGCATCGGCGGGCTACTGGGGCCAGGCGAGGACCATGATCCGGATCTCGGTCATGTCGTCGATCGCCCAGCGCAGCCCCTCGCGCCCGAGCCCCGAGTCCTTGACCCCACCGTACGGCATGTGGTCGATCCGATAGGTCGGGATGTCGTTCACGATCACGCCGCCGACCTCGAGCTCATGGAAGCTCGACCACGCGGCGCCGAGGTCGTTCGTGAACACGCCCGTCTGGAGTCCGAAGAAGCTGTCGTTCACCTGGCGGATAGCGTCGGCCATCTCGCGGAACGGGAACGCGACCACGAGCGGCGCGAACGCCTCGTTCGAGCACACCTTCGCGTGCACCGGGACGCCGGTCAGGATCGTGGGCGCGAAGAAGTTGCCGTCCGACGTCCCGCCCAGGAGCACCGTCCCGCCCAGCGCCTTCGCCTCGTCGACCCAGTCCTGGGTTCGCCGCGCGGCCGCCCCGTCGACCATCGGGCCGACGTCGGTCGTCGGATCGGCCGGATCGCCCACCTTGAGGGCGGCGGCGGCGGCGGTGAACTTGGCCATGAACTCGTCCCACACGTCCTCGTGCACGAACATGCGCTGGACGCTGATGCACACCTGG
>DATDJA010000160.1:0-6038 GCA_036520795.1 Candidatus Limnocylindrales bacterium | reverse complement strand
ATCGTGGCCCAGGTCACCGAGCGCGAGGGCACCACACCCGGACACATCGTCCTGACCCACCCGGCGAACTACGCGCAGTTCAAGACCGACCTGCTGCGCGAGACCGCGAGGCTGGCGGGGCTCGGGCGCGACCAGGTGTCGCTGCTGACGGAGCCCGAGGCGGCGGCGATCAACTACGCGGGGCAACAGCGGGTCGAGACGGGCGAGGTCGTCGCCGTCTACGACTTCGGCGGCGGGACGTTCGATGCCGCGGTCGTGCGCAAGACGCCGTCCGGCTTCGAGATCATCGGCGTGCCCGAGGGGATCGAGCGCCTGGGCGGGATCGACATCGACGCCGCGATCCTCGCCCACGTCGACACGGCGTTGGACGGCCAGCTGCGCGAGCTCGATTCGTCCGACCCGGCCGTGCGCAGCGCCCTGTCCCGGCTGCGCGACGAATGCCGCCGGGCCAAGGAGGCCCTGTCCACCGATACGGACACGTCGATCCCCGTCTCCGTGCCGGGTCTGCAGACCGAGGTCCGCCTCACCCGCGCCGAGCTCGAGGCGATGATCCGGCCGCGGATCCGCGAGACGGTCGACGCCCTGGATCGGGCGGTCGCAAGCGCGAGCCTGTCGATGGCCGACGTCAGCCGAATCCTGCTCGTCGGCGGAACGTCGCGGATCCCGCTGATCGGCGAGATCCTGCGCGAGACGACTGGCAGGCCGGTCGCTCTCGACGCCCACCCGAAGTTCGCGATCTGCAGCGGGGCCGCCGCCGAGGCCGGGCGGATCGCGACCGAGCGAGACGCAGCGGCGGCCGCTGCCATCGCTGCAACGACGGCCGCGGCGACGCCGGCCACGGCCAAGCCGACCGCATCGGCACCCGCGTCGTCCCCGGCGCCCGCGTCGGAGAAGCGCGGCGGCCTGCCGATCGTCCCGATTGTCATCGGCCTCGTCGTCCTCGTCGCCGCGATCGGCGGCGGGGTGCTGCTCCTGGGCGGCGGATCCGGGGGTCAAGCGGCCGCATCACCGGGCGCCACCAATGGACCCGGCGCCTCGGTCGCCCAGGTCGCGACCCCCGGCGCCGTGGCCACGCCCGAGGCCACCCAGGGCGAGTCATCGGCGGCCGACACGCCCGCCCCCGCGTCCCCATCGGCTTCCGCGTCCGCAGCGACGCCCGGCGGCAGCGGACCCGGTCAGGGCATCGTGAGCGCCATCGCGGGCGTCGGTGCTTCGAACGAGCCCTTGGCCGGCGAGGGCGGACCGGCGAATGCCGCGACGCTCAACCTGGCCGATGCCGTCGCCGCTGCGCCGACCGGCGAGATCTACATCGCCGATCGCAACTCCGGTCGCCTGCTCCAGGTCAAGGACGGGATCCTCAACGTGCTCTACCGGGCCAACTTCAACGCGGGCGAGAACGATGTCGCCGGCGTCGCCGTGGCGCCCGATGGCACGGTTGCGTTCACCACCGGCCAGGGCATCCGCACGATCCCGCCCGGCGGCGGCGGCCCGAACGTGCTGACATCGGACAAGGCGGCGTCGGGCACGAGCGGCGCCAAGCTCGCCTACGCGCCCGACGGCACCCTGTATCTCGGCACCGGACGGCTCAATCCGCGCGTGTACCGGGTCGAGACCGACGGCAAGCTATCCCCGGTCGCGGGCACGGGCGGGAACACCGGGGCGTCGGCCGCGGTGACTGGTCCGGCCAATAACACCGCGATCGGGCGCGTCGGCGAGATCGCCGCCGACAGCCAGGGCCGACTGTATGTCGCGGACGAGGCGATCGGCGCCGTGCGGCGCGTGGACACCGACGGGACGATGTCGACCGTCGCAGGCGGCGGCGACCTCGACCCGCGAACCGGGCAGGGCGCCCAGGCAACCGACCTCCTGCTACAGGCGACGTCGCTTGGCGTGGAAGTCGACGATCAGGATCGCCTGTACGTCAGCGGCGGGGCGAATGGCCAGATCTTCCGCGTTGAGAGCGACGGTTCCGCCAACTTCATCGCGTCGGACGGACGATCCACGGAGCTTGGCAAACCAGCAATCGAGACGGGATTCCACTTCCCGCACCGCCTGGGCATGACGAAGGGCGGTGACCTGCTGGTGCTCGTCGAGAGTGGCAGCCTGGTGTGGCAGATCGCCGGCGTCGCGGGCCTCTAGGAAGAAGGCATCGCGCCGCAGAATCGATTCGGGAACCTTTCGCCGAGAACTCGTCCCTTAGGCTGTGACCGCGGGCGCCAAGCCCGCCCAGCCTGGGAGGACCGGTGGACCGGTACCTCGTCCAACGGGCGATCTCGGGCGACCGAGACGCGTACACGGAGCTGGTCCGGCAATCGATCGACCGCTCGTACGCGCTCGCGAGCCTGGTCCTGCGCGACCCGGAGTGGGCGCGGGACGCGACCCAGGAGGCATACGTCACCGCGTGGCGCGACCTCTCGTCGCTGCGCGACCCGGACCGCTTCGACGCCTGGATCCGGCGGATCGTCGTGCGCAGCTGCTACCGCGAGTCGTCGCACGAGCGCCGGCGCCGGCACGTCGACGTCCATCAGCTCAGCCTCGTCGGGGCCATCGCCGACTCGTCCGTCCAGCTCGCTCATCGCGATGAGTTGGAGCGCGGCTTCCGGAGGCTCGATCCGGACCTGCGCACGGTCCTTGTTCTCCGCCACTACATGGACCTCTCGCTCGCCGAGGTCGCCGAGTCGCTCGGCGTCCCGATCGGGACCGCCAAGTCGCGCCTGAACCGCGCGACGAAGGCCATGCGCGCCAATCTCGACGCCGACGCCCGGTCGTCGCTGCTGCCGGAGGGACCGCTGGCATGAACCCGACGAACGACATCGACCGCGTCCTCGAGGCCTGGTTTTGGGCGGACGCTCCGGTCGGCGCGCCGTCGGACCTGGTCGCCGCGATCGCTGCCGCGACGACAACCACCCGGCGACGACCGGGCTGGCTCGTTCCCGACCGGTGGATGCCGGGGCCGCGCCATTCCACGACGATGCTGCGCTATGCGCTGCTCGCGGGCGCGGCGCTGTTGGTCGCCATTACCGCGGTGCTCATTGTCGGCTCGCGACCCGCAGTCCCCCCGCCCTTCGGGCCGGCGCGGCCAGGCGTGTTCGCGCTCAGCATCGATGGCGACATCGTGACGACAGCCCAGGATGGGTCCGAACGAGCAATGCTGACCACCGGCGATGCCTGGGACTACAACCCGATGTTCTCGCGCGACGGGACGAAGCTCGCGTTCTGGTCGCGCCCCGCCGGCTCGTCCGCCTCCGATCTCGTCGTCATCGGCAACGATGGGTCTGGGCGCCGGACCGTCGCACGCGAGGAATTCGGAGGCTGGTGCGCACCCACCAGCGCGGGCATCTTCCCAGGCTGCTACGGCCCCGGTGCCGGGGCCACCGTTTCGTGGTCGCCCGACGGGTCGTCGCTCGCCTATTCGAACACCGCGGGCAACCAGGCGCAGATCTTCATCGCCCGGACGGACTCGTTCGGATCGACTCCGATAGGTGACGCTTCACTCAAAGGTCAGAACCCCTCGTGGTCGCCGGATGGATCGACGATCGCGTTCAGCGGTGGCGCCTATGACGACGAACGGGGCGTATACCTGATGCGGGCGGATGGCACCAGCGTGCGGCGCCTGACGAAAGGACCGGGCGCGACGGGCGCGTTCACGGCCGCATGGTCGCCCGACGGTCGACGACTGGTGTTTCCGGGTAGCAACGGCTATTCGACCCTGTTCGTAATCAACATCGACGGATCGGACGAACGCCAGATCGACAGCGGGTCCTTCGTGGGCGGCGCCTCCTGGTCGCCCGACGGCCAGCGGCTCGCGTGGCTGCACTCGGACGCCAACCTTGATCACCCGGCCGCCATCGTTATCGCCGACGACGACGGAAGCAACCCACGGTCCTACCCAAACGCGGGGATCCCGCGTCACGGCCTCGCGTACGACGCCTTTTCGCTGTGCGTCGGGTGGTCGGTGGACGGCAAGCAGGTGGTCGGCATCCTCACCTCGGATGGCATCGTCGCCGACCGGCTGCTCCAGATCGACCCCGACAACGGCAAGACGGTGATCCTCGATACTCCGGGGCTGCGCGCGTGGAACCAGCAGCGGCTTGCCCCGTAGGCCCTGCGATGGACGTCAGCGTGGTGGGCCGCGAGCGGGTCGAGGAGCAGGCCATCCTCGAGGAGCTCGCGGGCCCGGAGAAGTCGGTCCGTGGCGGCGACCGGCGATGGATGCTGGCCATCGCCGGTATTGCGGCGATCGTGTGCATGGGGTTTGCTGGCGACCTCGTCTGGCCGACGCCGCACGAACCTGCGCGGATGTTGCCCAATGACGATCCCCTGGCGCCCAACAAACCAAGCGCTGGGCCGGACGACGCGCCGGCACTTGCCGTCGACGTGACGCGCGGGAAGGCCGGCGTCACCGGCGCGCTCGTCCCGGTTCAGGTCCGCGCCGCGCCGAACGATCGCGTGCACCTCGCGATTACCGTCGGGACGGCGGTGGTCGGCTGGCGCGACGTCAAGGTCGGGGCCGATGGGTCCTGGCAGGGCGAGGTCCAGGTCTTCGCGCCCCGCGTCGCCCTGCCCGCGGCCGTCCACGCCTCCACGAGCACCGGGTCGGCCGCGGTCGAGGCATCCGATCCCTTCACGCTCGGCGGCGGCTCGCCGATCCTCGTGTGGAAGGCGTCGGTCGTGACCGGGCGAAGAGGCGCCATGACCGTCGCCTATCGCGCGTCGGGCCCGCTGACGTTCACGCGGATCGACGCCTGGGTTAGCGATGGACGCGGTCGCCGACTGGGCGCCTCCCGGACCGCAAGTCGCGTGAATGAGTGGCAGGCGGGGTCGGCCGGAGCCCGGGAGCTGGGCATCGCCAGCATCGTTGACGTGATCAGCATCCGAGGCAAGCCGAGGGGTGGGCTCGTGCTCACAATCGCGTGGCGCGACGCGAGCACCGCGAGTACTGGGACGCTGGTCGTGCCGCTGGAGTCCGCGGGGTCGGCACAGCCGGACTGACCGGCCGGCTCAGGGCCGCTCGAGCCCGTGCGCCAGCAGGAACTTGTCGTCGCCGAGGATCGCTCCCGTCGGCCCGTCGGCCACGATGCGCCCGTCGTCCATCACCACGGTCCGCGGGAAGACCTCCGCGACCAGGCGCATGTCGTGCGTCGAGACCAGCAGCGTCTGCGTGAGGCCCTCGAGGATGCCGATGAGCTCACGTCGACCGCGCGGGTCGAGCCCGGCCGACGGCTCGTCGAACACCAGGACCTCGGGATCCATTGAGAGCACCGTGGCGAGCGCGACGCGCTTGCGCTGACCCAGGCTCAAGCGGTGCGGCATCCGCCGCTCGCTGCCGGCCATGCCCACGGCGGCCAGCGCGCGCTCCACCCGGCCGTGGATCTCGTCATCGGGCATGCCCATGTGCAACGGGCCGAAGGCGACGTCCTCGAACACCGTCGGGCTGAACAGCTGGTCGTCCGGATCCTGGAACACGAGGCCGACCTTCGCCCTGATCCGCCGGACGGACGATCGGTCGACGACGGTGTCGCCGATCCGGACGCTGCCGTGGCTCGGCTCGTGGATGCCGTTGAGATGCAGCATCAACGTGCTCTTGCCGGCGCCGTTGGGGCCGACGAGGGCCACCTTCTCCCCCGCCCCGATCGAGAGGTCGAGCCCCTTGAGCGCCTCGAAGCCGTCCGGGTAGGCGAAGTGGAGGTGCTCGATCAGGACGGCCGCGGGCGCCGCGCGGGCGGCATCATGCTCGTGCCCGTGATGCTCGTGGGGTGTGGCGTTCTCGCTGTGGTCGTGGGCGTGGACGTGCTCGTGGACGTGGCCTGCCGGCTCGACCGCGCTCACAGGACCGGTAGCCACACGCGGACGACGACGGTGAACGCCACGCATAGCAGCAGGACGAGCCCGAGCCACGCGTACTCGACCGGCCGCAGCGCGCGGCTGTGGAGGTGGCGGAACTCGCCCTCGAAGCCCCGTGCCTGCATCGCGGCGTAGATGCGCTCGCTCCGCTCGTAGGAGCGCAGGAACAGCGAGCCGACCATCGAGCCCGTGAC
>DATDJA010000159.1:0-2187 GCA_036520795.1 Candidatus Limnocylindrales bacterium | reverse complement strand
TTCCAGATCGACGGGGCCGTCGGCACGCCGCTCGGGCCGCGCGACGACGCCTGGCTCGGACGTGCCGCCAAGGACCCCTGGGCGGCGACGGACATCCGGCCCTGGTGGTTCGACGTGATGGACGCGCGCTACCTGCTCCAGCGCGCCATGGTGATCCTGTGGACCGAGATCCGCTGGCGGTCCCCGGTCGACGACGAGGAGCGGACGGTGGTCGACGAGGTGCTCTCGCTGCTCCGTCGCGCGCTGCCGATGGACGCGTCGCTCGCGTATCCGTGGCGCGAGTGGGCGGAGCTGCTCCGGCTGCGCGGCGCGCCCGACCCGATCCGGGACCGCGTGTTCCGCCAGGCCGAGCAGATGGACCCGGCCCTGCCGCTCGTCGGCTACCGACGCCTGCCGGTAACGATCGTGCACGAGGGCTGGACCTTCGAGGTGCCCGGCACGTTCGACGAGCGGGTCGCCGACGGGGAGTGGCACGGCGGCGAGCGCGGGCGCCGGGTGACCTTCGCCGCGACCGTGACCCAGGCGGCGAACGGGATGCCGATGTCGGCCGAGCGGTTCCTGACCGAGGTCGCCGGCGACATCGTCGAGGGCGTGCTGCGGCACGAGGATGGCGCGATCCAGGGCCGCGCGCGGGTCACCTCGGACTCCAGCTCGGGGCTCGAGGTCGCCGTGCTCGAGGGCTTCTCCGCGGTGACCGGCAGCGGGGCGGCGATGCGCATCGAGTTCGACCGCACCGAGGACTGGCAGTGGGCGCTCGACCTGTGGCGGTCCGTCCGGCCGGTGTGACACGCGAGCTGACACGGGTGGCCCGTAGGATGGGCCCGCATGCAACTGATCGACGGACGCCCCGTCTTCGCCGCCACCGATCTCGTCGGGTTCCTCGCCTGTAGCCACCGGCTCGAGCTGGAGCGCGCCGCCCTCGCCGGGCTCGTGACCAAGCCGATCCGCAACGACCCTTCGATCGAGCTCGTCGCCAAGCGCGGCATCGAGCACGAGCGCCGGTATCTCGAGGACCTGCGCGAGCAGGGGCGGCGGATCGTCGAGATCGAGCAGGACGGATCGGCCGTCGCGCCGCTGGATGCCGTGGGCGAGCCCGCGCCGCGCGACGCCGGCGCCGAGCTCCGGGCGGCGGCCGCGCAGACGGTCGCGGCGATGCGTGGCGGTGCGGACGTCGTCTACCAGGCGACGTTCTTCGACGGAACCTGGCGCGGCCACGCGGACTTCCTGCTCCGCCGCGACCACGTCCCGGGCGAGCCGGACTCCGCCTTCGGCCCCTGGCACTACGAGGTCGCCGACACCAAGCTCGCGCGCCACGTCAAGGCGTCCGCGATCCTCCAGATCTGCTCGTACGTCGAGCAGCTGACGGCGGTCCAGGGCCTCCAGCCCGAGTACCTGTACGTCGTCCTGGGCGGCCGCGAGCGACCCACGGACCAGCTCCGGGTCGACGACTACATGGCCTACTACCGCCGGGTCAAGGACGAGTTCGAGGCATCCGTCGGGGTGCGCGGCGACACGGCGGCTCCGGTCGCCTACCCGCCGGTCGGCACCTACCCCGAGCCCGTCGAGCACTGCGACGTCTGCCGCTGGGCCGTGATGTGCAAGGCGCGCCGACGTGATGACGACGACCTGAGCCTCGTCGCGGGGGCGGGCAGCCGGCCGCGACGCGCCCTCAAGGCTCGCGGCATCCCGACGCGGCGCGGGCTCGCCGGACTCGAGCTCCCGATGGCGCCCTCCCTCGACGGCGTCGGCGATGCCGCGCTGGAACGAATCCGCGAACAGGCGCGGATCCAGGTCGAGTCCGAGGATCGAGGTGAGGTCCTGTGGGAGCTGCTGCCGCTCGATCGCGACAAGGACGGGGTCCCGGTGCCGGACCGCGGGCTGCTCGTGCTCCCGGAACCCAGCGACGGTGACCTGTTCCTCGACCTGGAGGGCGACCCGTTCGCGCTCGACGACGGCGTCGACTACCTGTTCGGGATCCTCGAGCCGCGGCTGTCCGAGAAAGGGCGCTGGGTGGCCGCCGACGGGGCCCGGGTGCCCAGGTTCCACGCGATCTGGAGCCTCGACGAGGACAGCCTGGTCACCTGGGCATCCGAGAAGGCCGCCTTCGAGCGGACGATCGACTTGATCATGGACCGCTGGGCGCAGGACCCGGCGATGCACGTCTACCACTACGCGGCATACGAGCGG
>DATDJA010000158.1:0-2645 GCA_036520795.1 Candidatus Limnocylindrales bacterium | reverse complement strand
GCGATCCGGGCGAGCCGCTGCCCGACGGCTGCGGGATCGACGCCCTGCCGGCGCCCGTGCGCTCGCCCGCGTGCGTAATCCCTGGGGCGGCCTCGCGCGATCGATGGGCGGCCGAGAGCATGACGGGCTGGGGCGTCCGGCTTGGGCTGCACCTGGTGAAGGGGATCGGCGAGGAGCAGGAGGCGCGCCTGGACGCCGAGCTGGCGCGCGGGCCGTACACGGGCCTCGCCGACGTCGTGGAGCGGACCGGCCTCGCGGAGGAGGTCGTGGAACGCCTGATCCGCGCGGGGGCGCTCGACTCGCTGGGACGGCCGCGGCGGGAGCTGCTGTGGCAGCTGCGGGAGGTCGCGGGAGCGTCGAAGGGGCGGGTTGACGGCCGGACCGTGCGGGGTGCCGGCAAGGGCCGGGCCGCCGGGCGGCCGATGGACCTGCGCCTGCCCGCGACCGAGGCGCCGACCCTGCCTCCGATCACGGAGCCGGAACGACTCGGGGACGCCTACGGGGTGGTGGGCCTCGATGCCAGGCGCCAGGCGGTAAGCCTGTTCCGCGAGGCGCTCGACCGGCTGGGGGCGGTGACGAACGCGGCCCTCGCCGAGCATCGCCCGGGTCCCGTCCGCATCGGCGGCCTCGTCGTCACCCGCCAGCACCCGATGACCGCGCGCGGCACGGTGTTCCTGGCGCTCGAGGACGAGACCGGCATGGTCAACGTCACGCTCTGGCCGGACACCTGGCAGCGGCTCCGATCGGTGGTCCGGCGGCACGCGCTGCTGCTCGTGGACGGCGACCTCCAGCGCGAGGCAAACGTCGTCAACGTGATCGCGCGCTCGGTCACGCCGCTCACCGAGGCGGCCGCCACGGTCGGCGGCCCGGCCTCACCCCCCGGCGTGCGCCAGATCGGGCACGCCGGGATGCGGCGGATGGGCTAGGGGCGGCTCGCCGCGCGCGAGTTCGGCTTGGCGTTGCCGCGGCCCTTGGG
Organism: Candidatus Limnocylindrales bacterium; assembly: GCA_036520795.1. Classification (GTDB taxonomy): domain Bacteria; phylum Chloroflexota; class Limnocylindria; order Limnocylindrales; family CSP1-4; genus CAIXZV01. The sequence continues at coordinate 1,669 of DATDJA010000158.1, read as the reverse complement.
GGCGGGCTTCTCCGGCTTGCGACCCCGGTTCGGGTTGGCGAGGTTCAGGAACCGCTTGTACCAGGCCGACGCTGCCGCGAAGAATGCCGCGCCGATCGGGGCGACGACCCAGGCATTCAGGATGAACGGCTCGGGCGAGTTCCCGCCGATGAACAGCCGGCCCGTCGGGCTCAGCAGGATCACGGTGTAGCAGGCCGCGGCGACGATGCCGTAGATCAGGCCGCCGAGCCAGCTGGCCCTGGGAGCGGTGAAGCCGACCAGGAAGGCGCCGGCAGCGGGCGGCGGGGCGACGAACAGGCTCACCGCGATGTAGGACACGTTCGAGATCGTCCCGATCGGCTTGCCGGCGGTCGGGTCGGAGAGCGTGAGGTCGAGCGACGAGGCGAACTCGTTGGTCGACAGGATGAACACGACGGTCGACGCGACGGCGGCGGCGAGCGACGCCAGCAGGCCCCAGTGCGTCAGGACCTTGGGCAACGACCGAAGATCGCTCCGCAGGTCGACCGGGCGGAACGCGGCCCGGAAGGCGGTCATGAAGCTCGGTCGCGCGGGAGCGGCAGACGCGAGCGAGGTGCCCTTCGAGGCTCCGGTCGACTTCGCGCCGGACGCGGGGTCAGCCGTCTCGTCCGCCTCGGGATCGACGTTCAGGGCCGCCTGCTCGGCGCGGTGGCGACGGCGGGCGTCGGTGCGATCGGTGCGCTTGGCGCGGGCCAACGAGGTTGCCTCCTCTAGACATCGGGCCGACCGCGGGACGGGCGGTGCAGCCGGTGCATCGTACCGGGTCGCCGTCCAGGCGGTTGAGTCGCGGGTAAGTCGGCCTCGCTAGGCTGCCGCTTCCGCCACGACTCGAACCCCGTCACCCGCCGCCGAAGTCTCCCGCCCGGAGGTCCTCGATGGCGCGTGCACGGATCGCGGCGATGGCCGCGACGATCCTGATTCTCCTGCTGGGTGCGACGGCGCTCGCCGCGCCGGCTGGCATGGTGCCGGCCGGCACGGCCGTGCAGGCCGTCGTGGCCTGGCCACCGTCGACCGGGCTGCTGGTGGCGGAGGTCGTCACGGGCGGCGCCTCGGCCTCCGACGAGTACGTCGAGCTGACGAACGCCTCGAGCGTCCCCGTCGACCTGGCGGGTCTCGAGGTCGTCTATGTGACCAGCAGCGGGAGCACCGTCACGCGCAAGGCGTCGTGGACGACGTCCCTGCTGCTCGATTCCGGGCGGCACCTGCTGGTGGCCAACGCCTCGGGCGCGTTCGCGGCGTCGGCTGATGCGACGTACTCGGGAGGGTTCGCCGCCACGGGCGGGGCGATCGTCCTTCGGCCGATCGGGGGCCAGCCGATCGATGCGGTCGCATGGGGCGATGCGACGAGCGCGTTCGTGGAGGGCGTCGCGGCACCCGCACCGGCGGCGGGGAGCTCGACCGAACGGCGCCCCGGCGGGATCGGTGGCGGCTGGGTCGACACCAACGACAACGCGGCCGACTTCATCGGCAACGTGTCGCCGATCGCGCAAGGCCTCGCGGCGGCACCGACTCCGGTGCCTGCGCCGTCTCCGTCGGCCACGGCGTCAGCGAGCGCGGCGCCTTCGCCGGCCGCATCGCCGACGGCGACGGTCACCCCGACGCCCACGCCCGTGCCGACGCCGAGTCCCACCTTGTCGCCCACGCCCACCCC
>DATDJA010000157.1:0-2208 GCA_036520795.1 Candidatus Limnocylindrales bacterium | reverse complement strand
CCGATCCGGGTCGTCGTCGGGCCGCACGCGGAGCGCTTTCCATGCCGGCCGCCCGAGGCCGGCGATGACGGACGTGGGCTCGTCGCCCGAGAGCTGGATCGCATCGGGGTCGACGGCGGCCACGACGCGCCGCAGGTCCTCGGCCGGGAGGTCCGCGGTGACGATCACCACGCGCGGGGCTTGGGCGTCGGCGGTCGCCGCCGCACGCACCAGGCGGGCGAGCGCGACACCCTCCTCGATCGACAGCGCCCGTGGCGTCCCAGGGGCGAAGTTGAGGCCGATGGCGTCGGCGCCGGCACGGACGGCGGCCAGGATCCCCGCCTCGTCGGTGACGCCGCAGATCTTCACGAAAGGCGCACGGGCGTCGGCCGTGATGTCGGAAAGGTTCCGGCCCGCGGCGACGAACGCGCGAGCGGCGGCCGCCGGATCGGCCGAGCGCATCAGCGCCTCCCCGACCAGCGCCGCGTCGAACCCGGTCGCCCGCCAGCGCGCGACGGTCGACGGGTCCCGCACGCCCGACTCGGCCACGGCGAGCCGGTCGCCCGGGATCAGCTCGCGGAGCCGCACGGCCTGCTCGGGGTCGACGTCGAGCGTCCGCAGGTCCCGGTTGTTGATCCCGATCATCCGCCCATCGGTCGCCAGCGCCGCCTCGATCTCCCGGGCGTCGTGGGCCTCGACGAGGGGCTCCAGCCCGAGGTCACGCGCCTGGGCGGCGAGCCGGGCCAGGCGCGCGGGCGGGTGGAGCACGGCGAGCAGCAGCACGAGGTCGGCCCCGGCAGCCCGGAGGAGCTCGAGCTGCCGGGGATCGACGACGAAGTCCTTGGCGAGGACGGGGATCGAGACCGCGGCGCGCACCGTGCGCAGGTCGTCGACGGAGCCCCCGAACCAGTGGGGCTCGCACAGGACGGAGATGACCGAAGCGCCACCGGCGGCATACGCACGGGCCCGGGCGACGGCGTCGTCCGCGGCCGCGATCTCGCCGGCGGAAGGTGATCGGCGCTTGACTTCGGCGATGAGGTGCAGGCCCGGAGCGGCGAGCGTCTCGACGACCGGTCGGGGTGCCGGGGCAGCCGCCACCGCCCGGCGGAGCCCTTCGCGGCCGAGGGCGTCCAGCTCGGCCCCGATGTCGGCCTTCCGGCGCGCGGCGATCTCGTCGACGACGCTCCCCGACCTCGAGCGCGGCCCCGCGGCGACCGTCATGCGGGCGCCCCCTCCGTCGCTGCCGCGGCCTTGGCCGCATCGGCCACCCGCCGCTCCTCGCGCAGCCTGCCCAGCAGCTCCGACGCCAGGCCCGCGTCGATCGTGAGCCCGGCCCGGTCGATCCCCTCCTCCAGCTTCTCGACCACGCCGGCGACCAGCAGCGCCGCGCCGGCGTTGAGCAGCACGACGTCTCGCCGCGCCCCGGGTTCGCCCCGCAGCACGGACTCCGACATCCGGGCGTTGTCCTCGGGCGAGCCTCCGGCGAGCTTGGTCGTGGCGGTCTTCGTGAACCCGAGCTGGGTCGCCTTGATCTCGTGCCGCTCGACGCCATCGGGGCCCACGTGGTAGAGCACGCCCGTGTCGTCGAGCGGCAGCTCATCGACGCCGTCGCCGTGGATCACGAACGTGCGCTCGGTCCCGAGGCGAGCCGCGACCTCGGCGATTCGCGGCGCCGCCTCGGCCGCTCCCACGCCGATCAGTTGACGCGTCGTCCCGGCCGGATTCGTCAGCGGACCCACGAGGTTGAACGCGGTCCGCACGCCGATCTCGCGTCGCGTCGGGCCGGCGTGGCGCATGGCCGGGTGGTACGACGGGGCGAACAGGAACGCGAAGCCGAGGTCGCGCAACGAGGCGCCGGCCGAGTCCGCGTCGTGGTCGATCCGGATGCCGAGCGCGTCGAGCACGTCCGCCGCGCCCGATTTCGAGGTAATCGCGCGGTTGCCATGCTTGGCCACCGGGACGCCGCACGCCGCGACCACGAGCGCCGACGTCGTCGAGATGTTGAAGGTGCCCGAGCCGTCGCCGCCGGTGCCTACCACATCGATCGCCCCCTCAGGCGCCTCGACCCGCACGACGCGCTCCCGCATCGCCGTCGCAAAGCCCGCCAGCTCGTCGACCGTCTCGCCGCGCATCCGGAGGCCCATCAGCAGCGCCGCTAGCTGCGACGGCGTCGCCTCGCCGTCCATCACCTCGCCCATCGCCAGGCGCGCCTCGTCCATCGACAGCGTC
>DATDJA010000156.1:0-2591 GCA_036520795.1 Candidatus Limnocylindrales bacterium | reverse complement strand
TGCGCCGCGACGCCCGCGGCCCGGACGATCGGGCCGCCCTTGCCGGGGACAAGCTCGTTGTTGTGGATCGTCGTGCCGTGCGGGATCTGGGCGAGCGGCAGCGCGTTGCCGTGGCGCGCCTCGGCGTCCGGGCCGGAGACGACGACGTCGCCGACCTTGAGGCCGTTGGGCAGCAGCATGTAGCGCTTGGCGCCGTCCCGGTAGTGGAGCAGGCCGATGCGGGCCGACCGGTTCGGGTCGTACTCGATCGTGGCCAGCTTGGCGGGGACGCCCGGCTTGTCACGCTTGAAGTCGATGATCCGGTAGTGGGTCTTCTCGCCGCCTCCGCGATGGCGCACGGTGAGCCGGCCCTGGTTGTTGCGGCCGGACCCGCGCTTCTGCGGCTCGAGCAGCGGCTTGTGCGGCTTGTCGGTGGTGATCTCCTCGAATGTCGAGCGAGTCATCCACCGGCGGCCGGCCGAGGTTGCCTTGTAGCTTCGGAGCGGCATTCCTACACCCCCTCGAAGAACTCGATCTTCTGGCCTGGGGCCAGGGTCACGATGGCCTTCCGCCAGGAAGACGTGTGGCCGACGATCCGCCCGCGCTTGGTGCCGCGGCGCTTCTCCTTGGCCTTCGAGGTGAGCACGTTGACGGCGACGACGGTCACCTTCTCCTTCTTGTACAGCTCCTCGACGGCGGCCTTGATCTGGATCTTGTTCGCGTTCGAGTGGACGGCGAACGTGTACTTGCCGCGGCCCGACTCGTCGATCGACTTCTCCGAGATCACCGGGCGCAGGATGATGTCGGCGGCGGTCAGGACGCTCACGCGTACACCTCCTCCATCTTCGCCAGGGCCGGCTGTTCGATCAGGACGGCGTCCGCGTTGAGCAGGTCGACGACGTTGAGCGAGTCGGCGCGGATGACGATCACCGAGGGCAGGTTCGAGGCCGACCGGAGCAGCAGGGCGTCCGCTGCCGGGGCCACGACCAGGACGCGGCGCTGGTGGCCGTCGCCGGCGCCCAAAGCCTCGAGCACCGCGACGAACGCCTTCGTCCTGGGCTCGTCGTCCATGCCGAAGCGGTCCACGACGCGGATGGCGTCGTCGCCGAACTTGGCCGTCAGCGCGGAGCGCAGCGCGATGCGCCGCATCTTGCGCGGCAGCTTCTGGTCGTAGGAACGCGGGTGGGGGCCGAACACGACGCCGCCGCCGCGGTAGTGCGGGGCGGTGCGGGAGCCCTGGCGCGCGCGGCCGGTGCCCTTCTGGCGGTACGGCTTGCGGCCGCCGCCGCGGACCTCGCCGCGGGTGCGGGTGTCGTGGGTGCCGAGATGGCGCCCGGCGAGCTGGGCGACGACCGCCTGGTGGAGGACGGCCTCGTTCACGGGCGCCGCGAACAGCGTCTCGGCGAGGTCGACGTTCCCGAGCGTCGCGCCGGTGCGGTCGTAAAGGGTGGTCTGCGGCATCGTCAAGCCTTCCGGACAAACGTGAGCGAGCCGGGCGACCCGGGGACCGATCCACGCACGAGGATCAGGTTCCGCTCCGGGTCCACGCGGACGACACGCAGCTTCTTGATCGTGATCCGCTCGTGGCCCATGTGGCCGCCCATCTTCATGCCTCGATAGACGCGCCCGGGGGTCGTGCCCGGGCCGATCGAGCCCGGCTTGCGGTAGTTGTCCGAGCCGTGGGTCTTCGGACCGCGCGAGAAGTTGTGGCGCTTCACGGTGCCCGCGAAGCCGCGGCCCTTCGAGATCCCGGTCACGTCGACGATGTCGCCGTCGGCGAACACGTCCGCAACCGTGATCTGCTGGCCCACGCTGTAGTCATCGGCGCTGTCGAGCCGGAACTCGCGGATCGTGGCGACCCGCGGCAGGTCCTTGAGCTGGCCCGCGATGGGCTTCGTCATCTTGCGTCGCTCGCCCGCGCCGAGCTGGACGGCCGTATAGCCGTCACGGTCGGGCGTGCGGAGGCGCGTGACGGTGTTCGGGGTGATCCGCACCACCGAGACGCCGACCATGGTCCCGTCCGGCAGGAACACCTGCGTCATACCGACCTTGCGGCCGATCAATCCAATGCTCATTACATCTTGATCTCGATGTCGACGCCCGCGGCGAGCGAGAGTCGCATCAATGCGTCGACGGTCTTCGACGAGGGATCCAGGATGTCGATGAGCCGCTTGTGAGTGCGGATCTCGAACTGCTCCCGCGAGTCCTTGTCGATGAACGGCGACCGGAGGACCGTGAACTTCTCGATCCGGGTCGGCAGCGGCACGGGGCCGACGACGTCAGCGCCCGTGCGCTGCGCCGTCTCGACGATCTGGGCTGCCGACTGATCGAGCAGCCGATGGTCGTACGCCTTGAGTCGGATCCGGATCCGCTGCTTTGCCATCTCGTCAGGCCGTGATGCTGGTGATGGCGCCGGCGCCGACGGTGCGGCCGCCCTCGCGGATGGCGAAGCGCTGGCCGACCTCGAGCGCGATCGGGGTGATCAGCTCGACCGTCATGTCCACGTTGTCGCCGGGCATGATCATCTCGGCGCCCTCGGTCAGCCCGATGGCCCCGGTCACGTCGGTCGTGCGCAGGTAGAACTGGGGCCGGTAGCCGTTGTAGAAGGGGGT
>DATDJA010000155.1:0-3304 GCA_036520795.1 Candidatus Limnocylindrales bacterium | reverse complement strand
CGGGCACGGGCGCGCGGGCTATCCGCTGGACGTGGGCCCGACGGCCGGGCGGAGCAGTCGCCGGCCGATTGGTGGGCCGGGGTCTCGGCGGCGGTTCGATCGATCGATGTCACCGGGATGGACGTCATCGCCGTGTGCGGGGTTGGGCAGGGCCCGACGGTGGCGGTGGTCGATGGTGCCGGGGACCCCGTGCGGCCGGCGATCACGTGGCAGGACCGGCGGCCGACGGCGGACGGGTCGGACGGCGGGTTCGGGCTGCTGCCGACGATGGCCTGGCTGGCGCGCGAGGACCGAGCGTCCGTTGAGCGGGCGACGTGGCTCCTGTCGGCGTGGGACGCGCTGGGCCTGTGGCTCTCGGGGGAGGCCGCGACGTCGCTGCAGGGGCACGAGACGGCGTTGGACGCGGTGGCCTTGCGCGCCGCGGGTGTGCGGCCGGACGCTGTCCCGCCGCCGCGACCTTTCGGGACGGTGCTCGGGGCCCTGCGCGGGGCGGCTGCCGAGGCGCTCGGGTTGCGGGCCGGGATCCCCGTCGTGGCCGGGGTGAACGACGGGACCGCGAGCATGCTGGGGGCGGGGCTGCGTGTTGCGGGCGACGCCGTGGACACCGGCGGGGCGTCGGGCGGGATCGGGATCTACGCGGATGCGCCCGTCATCGTTGATGGCCTGTTCGTCGCCCCGGCGCCGCTGCCGGGACGCTGGGTCGTGGGGGGCGCGATGGCGGCGCTCGGTGCCTCGGTCGACTGGCTGCGCGAGTCGGTGCTCGCCGGCGCTGCGTCTGCCGAGGTCCTGATGGCCGAGGCGGCCACGGTGCCGCCGGGTGCGGGCGGACTGCTGTTCCTGCCGTACCTGGCCGGCGAGCGGGCGCCGCTGTTCGACGATGCGGCACGAGGCGCGTTCATCGGGCTGACCCTGGCGCACGGACGGGCCGAGCTGGCCCGCGCAGTCCTCGAGGGGGCCGCGTTCGCGATGCGATCCGTGGCCGAACCCCTGGCCGTCGCCGGCGCCCCGATCCGCGAGCTCCGTCTCGCTGGGAGGCGCTCGCCCGGCGACGCCTGGGCGCGCATCAAGGCGGACGTCCTGGGCGTGCCGGTGGCGATCCCGTCCGTGGGGGAGTCGGCGGTCGTGGGGGCGGCGGTCCTCGCCGCGGCTGGGGTGGGCGCGGTCCGCGACCTCGAGGCGGGCGTCGCGGCGATGACCTCGATCGCGGCGCGCATCGAGCCCGATCCCGACGCCCACGCCCGCTACGACTCGATCTACGCGGTCTACCGCGACCTCTGGCCGGCCATCGCCCCCACGGTGCACGCGCTCGGACGCTGATCGGCTCGCTCCGCGCCTCCGTCGCCCACGCCGAGTGTGCTTGAAACCCGCCAATTTCCTCCGTCGGCAAGCCTCCAACGCTCGAGACTGGGCGCTGCGAGCGCTTCCGTGCCTCCCAGGCACGAATGTGGCGTGAACCAGGCAGCCACAACCGAGTAAGGGCCAGATATGCAGCGATTTGGATGATCTGAGGCACATGCCCGCCGCCCAGGAGGTCGACCATGGCCGACACGGCAATCGAGCGACTGGCCGCGTCGCGCGGACGTGCGCTGCGCCGCATGGTCGCCGGGCAGCTCGAGGAGCTGCGCGAAGAGCGCGGGCTCTCCCAGCGCGAGGTCGCCGGGGCCGCCGGCGTCGACCGTTCCTGGCTGGCGAGGGCGGAGGCCGGCGACGCGAACCTGACCCTCCACGCCCTTGCCGCCATCGCGACCGTGCTGGGCACCGAGGCTTCGGTGCGGCTGTATCCGTCGAGCGGTCCCAGGCTGCGGGACCACATCCAGGTCCGGCTCATCGAGACACTGCTCGATCAGCTGCATCCGCGGTGGCGTCCCCGCCTCGAGGTGCCTGTCTATCGGCCTGTTCGTGGCGTAATCGACCTCGTCCTCACGGATCGCGCGGCGAGCGAGCTCGTGGCCGCCGAGGCGCACAGCGAGATCCGCCGCGCGGAACGCCAGCTCCGATGGGCGTTCGAGAAGGCCGACGCCCTCCCGTCCGCGGTCGGCTGGCCATGGATGGATCGGCATCCCCTCGCCTCGCGACTCCTCATCCTGCGGTCGACCGACGCGACGCGCGCAGTCGTCCGTGCGGCGCCGCACGTGTTCGGTGCGGCGTATCCCGGTCGAACGGCCGAGGCGGTCGCGGCGCTCACGGGCGCGGCAGGGACCGTCCCCGACGCGGCGATCGTGTGGATCGACGTCCTAGGTTCGGCGAGCCGGCTGCTAGCCGCTCCGCCTCGCGGGATCGACGTCGGGCGGTGATCGGCAGAGCAGGCACGCCGCGATCCGGTGGTAGGATCGGGATAGAGCCTTCGGGGCAGGGTGCGAGTCCCGACCGGTGGTAGGGTCCCGCGACGCGGGACGAGCCCACGAGCGGCGACGCGGACGATGTTCGCGGGACTGCAGATCCGAGGCGAGGCGTCAGCCGAGCCGGCCGGAGCCGACGGTACAGTCCGGATGGAAGAAGGCCGTGGGTCGACACGTCCCGGAAGGGACTCCGTCGGCGTCACTCCTGCCCCGTTGCGCCCGAGACGTGCGACGGAGGACGTGGAGTGGACACAGCGAGCGGACCGGTGGTCGCCGAGCGCTCGTCCGCGCCCGCCTCCACCGACGGCCTCCGCGCCACCGACGGCCTCCGCGCCGCCGACGTCTCGCTCACGTTCCGCGACGCCCGTACGGTCCAGGCCCTCGACGCCATCTCCCTCGACGTCCGGCCCCGCGAGGTCGTCGCCCTCATCGGCCCCAACGGCTGCGGCAAGAGCACGCTGCTGCGCGTGCTCTCGGGGCTGATCGCACCCGACCGCGGTACCGTCACGCTCGAGGGGCGGCCGATCAGCGGTCCGGACCCACGGGTCGGCCTCGTGTTCCAGGAGCCGCGCCTGCTCGCGTGGCGCTCCGCGGTCGACAACGTCCGCTTCCCGCTCGAGCTCGCCGACTGGCCGCGCGCGCGCCAGGACGCCCGGGCGACCGAGCTCCTCGGCCTCGTCGGCCTTGCCGAGACCGCGCAGGCGAAGCCCTCGACCCTCTCGGGCGGCATGCGCCAGCGGGTGTCGATCGCCCGCGCCCTCGCCCTCGAACCCGAGGTGCTCCTGCTCGATGAGCCGTTCAGCGCCCTCGACGCGCTGACCCGTGAGCGGCTCAACGCGGAGCTGCTCGACCTGTGGCAGCGCATCGGCACGACGATCGTGCTCGTGACCCACAGCATCAGCGAGGCGGTGTTCCTCGCCGACCGCGTCGTCGTCATGTCGCCGCGCCCGGGACGCATCGTGGCC
>DATDJA010000154.1:0-2017 GCA_036520795.1 Candidatus Limnocylindrales bacterium | reverse complement strand
TGGTCGCGGCCGATGACGATGGGGGCGAGCACCTCGCCCGCGGCGACGAGGCGGTTGAACTCGATCCCCGCCCTGGCGCGTTCCCCGTACCCCAGCCAGCAGATGCGCGCCGGCAGGCCCTGGAACGGCACCTTTGCCTGGGCCATCTCGATCCACCGCCGCAGACCGGCGTCGTCGGGGAACAGCTCCAGGACGGCCTGGTCCGTGCGCAGGATGTCCTCGGGGTCGCCCGAGAGGGCCGCCCAGCGGAACGGGCCACGGCCCTCGCAGAACTGCGGCCGGATGAAGGCGGGCACGAAGCCCGGGTAGTCGAACGCGTTGGTGACGCCCGCCTCCTGCGCCTGCGCACGCAGGTTGTTGCCGTAGTCGAAGGCCACGGCGCCAGCCGCCTGGAACGCGAGGATCGCGCGCACGTGGTCGGCCATGGAGCGCATGGCGCGGGCCTCGTACAGCTCGGGCTGGGCGGCGCGCAGCGCTGCGGCGTCCTCGAGCGAGATCTCCGCCGGCACGTAGCCGGCGAGCGCGTCATGGGCGGACGTCTGGTCCGTGACGACGTCGAAGCGCTCGCCGGCCGCGGCCCAGGCCGGCTCGATCTCCGCGGCGTTGCCCACCAGCGCGATCGAGATCGCCTGGCCATCCGCGGCCGCCGAGCGCGCCATCGCCAGCGCCTCGTCGGGCGAGTGTGTCAGCCGGTCGACATAGCCGATCTCGTGCCGCCGTCGGGCGCGCGTCTCGTCGACCTCGATCGCCAGGCACACGCCGTCGTTCATGGTCACGGCCAGCGGCTGCGCGCCGCCCATGCCGCCGAGTCCGGCGGTGAGCGTGACCCGGCCTCGCAGCGTGCCGTCGAAGTGCTGGCGGGCGAGCTCGGCGAACGTCTCGAACGTGCCCTGGAGGATCCCCTGGGTGCCGATGTAGATCCACGAGCCCGCGGTCATCTGCCCGTACATCATCAGGCCCTGTCGCTCGAGCTCCCGGAAGTGCTCCCAGGTGGCCCAGCGGCCGACCAGGTTCGAGTTCGCGATCAGGACTCGTGGCGCCCACTCGTGGGTGCGGAACACGGCCACGGGCTTGCCGGACTGGACGAGCAGGGTCTCGTCGTCCGCCAGCCGGCGCAGCTCGCGGACGATGGCGTCGAACGCCTCCCAGCTCCGGGCCGCCCGGCCCGTGCCCCCGTAGACCACGAGCGCGTCCGGGTTCTCGGCGACCTCGGGATCGAGGTTGTTCATCAGCATCCGCAGCACCGCTTCCTGCTGCCAGCCGTGCGTCGACAGCTCGGTTCCACGGGGCGCGCGGACGGGACGCGGACCTGAGACGGTGGTCACGGCGCGGAGTCTACGCCGCGGTCAGGGTCGCAGCTTGCCCATCAGCTGCTCCCCGAACCGCTTCGTACCGAGCGAGAGCAGGGAGACGATCACGCCGCGCTCGGGGAGATAGGCGTGGTACACCCGGACGCCGCCGTTGCAGCTCGCGATGTAGACGGTCCGGCCGCCGAGCTCCGCCTCGGCGTTGCCGCCCAGGCCTCCCGCCTGGCCGCAGGCGCCCTCGTTGTAGCTGTCGCGCCAGTCCCGGAACATCTCGTCGCTGTACACGCCGGGCCGAAGCCTGGCGATGACCCCCGAGGCGAGGTCGTCGGTGCCGGGGGCGATGGCGAACACCGCGGACTCGACGTTGCGGGCGAAGTCGGGATCGGCGCCGGTCTGGGCGAAGGCGTCGGGCTCCGACGACACCGTGACGCCGCCCACCTCGGCCGGCAGGACGGCGAGCAGGGATTCGTCGAGGATCACCTCGGCCCGAGGGCTCGCGCCGGCGGTCGACGAGGGGGGCGAAACCGTCGGGGCGGGCACTGCCGAAAAGAGGGCCGGCGTTGTGCGAGCCGTGGCCGTGGGCGAGACCGGCGAGGGCGAGCAGGCGGACAGCAGGATGCCCACCGCTGCGAGGGCGGCCAGCGCGCGCCTCACACGAGCTCGCGGCGCATGACCGGGTAGCGATCGTCGGCCGCCGCGACGACGAACCC
>DATDJA010000153.1:0-3813 GCA_036520795.1 Candidatus Limnocylindrales bacterium | reverse complement strand
CGTCATGATCAGGACCATCACGAACTGGCCGATGACGAGGGCGATGATCGCGGCGGCGACCGCAGGCCGGCGGAGGATGTCCAGCATCGGCCCGACGCTGGGGCCCGGATCCTCGCGTGTCGCCCGCCGGGAGGCCTCGTCCGCGAGCTCGTACGGGTCCGGCCGCAGCAGGGCAAACGAGAGGATCGCCGCGAGGCCCACGAACAGCACGGGCACGAGGTAGGGCCCAACGAGCGCCGGCAGCCCGGCCTGCACGGCCAGGTCGCCCGAGATCGGGACCAGCGTCGGCCCGATGACCGACCCCACCGTTGCTCCCCAGACGACGATGCCGATGGCCGATGCACGCCGTTCCGGCGGCACCATGTCAGCGGCCGCGTAGCGCGACAGCTGGTTGGAGCTGTTGCCGAAGCCGATGAGGAGCGTTCCGCACACCAGGAGCGGAAACGAGTTGGTGAACACCGCAGCCGCCGCGATCAGCGCTCCGAGCACGCCGATGCCGTAGCCGGCGGCCAGCCCAATGCGGCGGCGCCCGATGCGGGCCATCAGGCCCGACAGGACGATCGACCCGACCGCCGCGCCAAGGACGACGGTCGCCGCCGGTGCTCCCGCGAGGGCCTGCGTCCCGAGCATCTGCGCCGCGACGATCGTCCCGACCGTCACCGCGGCGATGTGCCCCGTGCTCCCGAGCGCGACGCCCGCGACGAGCGCGTTGCGGACGTGCCTGCGGTCGGCGTCGAGCGCGGGGCCCGCGGGTTGTGTCATCGCGACGACGATACGTCAGCCCTGGTCGAGGTGGGGGAACAGGACCAGCAGCGGCTCGGCCGTCGGTCCCGCGGCCGTCGGGTCGCCGGCTGCCTCGACCGCGAGGCACAGGCCGTTCGCCAGGCGCATCTGCCGCGGCGTCCGGCACGCGACGCGCACCAGCGCCGGCGACATCACGATCGCGGCAACGCAGCGGGCGCGCGAGGTCGCGACGTTGAGGCGGTTCAGCGAGTACAGGAACTCCATGCCACGCGGCGCCTCCTCGGGCGTGGACGTGCCCATCGCGTAGATGCTGATCGGGGCTTCCTGACCCTGGAACTTGTCCACGGTGCCCGCGAAGACCGGCGGCAGGCCGATCTCGGCGCACTGGCGTTCGATCGCCCCGACATGCGCGTTGTACGGCGCGACGATCACGACGTCGCTCACCCTGAGCTCGTGCTCGACGCCCGCTCGGTCGACCCAGTGCGTGCCCGCGGCAAGGAGGTCAGCCACGAGGTTCGCGATGACCGCCGCCTCTTCCGCCGAGTCGGTCGCATTGCCGGCGTGGGGTACCGGGAGGTAGCGGAGCCCCGTGCCCGACAGGAGCCCGGCTGACGTCGCGGTAGCGCCGGTACCACCGACGACCAGCTGGCGCTCGAGACCCTCGACCGGACGCAGTCGTCCGGCGTAGAAGGCCTCCGACGTGAACCTGCAGACATCGGGATGCAGGCGCCACGTCTGGTCGAGGAACAGGCCCTCGGCGGGGGTGATCGTGGGCCGGTCCGGGTGCACGTACGCCGGGTCGGCGAGCAGGTGCGACAGGGCGCTGCGCTCCGCCCCCGGTGGGTGTGCGCCCTGGGTCGGCTGGTCGAGCTGTTGCGGGTCGCCGAGCAGCACGACCATTCGTGCCGCCGGCGCACACGCGAGGACGTTGGCCAGGCTCATCTGGCCGGCCTCGTCGACCACGAGCACGTCGACCGCGGGTTCGGGGCGTGCCATCTCCGGGCGGCACCACGTCCAGGCGACGGCCCCGACCACATCGACCGCGTGGGTCCGCAGCGCCTCCTCGACGTTCGCGTTCGCCGCGAGCACCTCCGCGGCCGCGTGCGTCGGAGCCTGGTCGGTCTTGGGCTTCTGGCCGATGCGGACGGTGACGGCCGCCTCCCGAGCGGCGATGGCGACCTCGTCGAGCACCTTGCCGATGACCTTGTGGCTGTTGGCGACGACGCCGACGCGCTTGCCCTGCTGCGCGAGGGCGACGATCATCCGCGCCCCGGTGTAGGTCTTGCCCGAGCCCGGTGGTCCCTGGATCGGCAGCACGCCCCCGGGCGCGCTCAGGACGATCCGCCTGGCCGCATCGAGCGGCGACTCGCCGGCGCGCTTCAGGGGCCCGCCCGGACCCTGACCGGCGCTCGGCGGCCTCCGCAGGAGCATGGCGCGCACGGCGGCCATGCCGGCGGCATCCGGCGAATCGGGGTCGACCTCGCCAAGGCCGTGGGCGGCCACCCACTGGCCGGTTCGAAGCAGGCTCTCGGCCAGCTCCTTGCTGGGAACGATGCCGCGGGGGACGATCGAGCGGGGCAACGCCTCCGCGGCCAGGATCGGTCCCCGGCGGATCGTGATCGTGCTCGCGAGGTTGTCGATCGCGACGACCTCCCCGGCGGACTTCTTCGTCCGGGGATCGTCGATGTCCGTGTCCTCGCCGATCCGGTAGTCCTGCGCCGGAAACGAGAACCGGTGGTAGATGGACTTCTTGACGGGCCAGGCGTCGAGCGGCACGAGCCCGCCCAGCGGCTCCCTTTCCGCGATCAGCTCCTCATCGGTCCGGCCCATCAGGTCGTAGTAGCGCCACCAGGACGACTTCTCCTCGCGCCGGTGCCACGACAGCAGCTGGGCGAGCAGCCAGCGGCCCGCGACCTCGGGCGACTGGGCCCGCAGGACGGGATCGCCCGGTTCGTCGACCGTGAGCGACGCCGACAGCTCGGCGACCGCCTCCTCGCGCTCGGTCAGCGCCTCGGTCGCCGCGCCGTCATCGCTTCCCGGACGAGGGAGCACGACGCCTTCCTGCGCCTCGAGGTCGCGCCGCCGCTCTTCGAGCCAGTCGCGGAGACGCCAGTTGCTCACGACGTCGTCGCGGTTGTAGTCCTCGATCCCGGCCAGGATCGCCCGCCCGTTCTCGACCGGCGCGTCGGGACCCAGCTCGAGCCACGTCTCGAACGCCACGATGCTGCTGCCGGCGTCCTTGAGCTCGATCTCGCGATGGAGGGCGTACAGCGGCTCGATCCGCTTGATCGAGTAGCTCTCGACCCCGGCCCGGATGCCCTGGCGGACGACCCGGAACAGGTCCACCAGCACCCGGCCGCGCAGCAGCCGATCGACCTCCTCCTCGCGGGTGCCATGGCGCTGCGCCAGGCGGCCGAGCGCGGTCCGCTCGTACGCCGCGTAGTGGTAGACGTGCATCGCCGGGTCCTGCGCCCAGCGGTCCATGACCAGGTCGATCGTCCGCTCGAAGGCGGCCTTCTCGGACGCCCAGGTGACCAGGCCGTCGTCGTCGAGGCTCCAGATCGCGTGGAACCTGGGGACCCAGGCCCCGTCGGCGGCGACCCAGCGCCCTTCCTCGGACAGCCGCGGCTCGAGGATCCCGAACAGGTAGTCGACCCCGTCGTCGAGCGCGAACGGGTCGCCCTCGAGGTCGAGGAACAGGTCACCGTCGCTGGGTTCCGGGAGCACGAGCAGGCCCCGGTCCGGCACCGGGACCCCGTCCTTGTCGCGATCGAGCGGCAGCAGCTCCCACAGCACCTCGCCCTGATCCTCGGATTCGACCTGGATCCGCGCCTGCTCGCGGATCCGCTCCAGCGCGGCGTCGCCGACGCCGTCGAGGGAAGGCGCCATCGGGAGCTCGAGGCCGGCGAGCCCGCGCCGCGTCGGGATGCCGCGAGCCTTGAGGGCGCGTCGTGGCCGGCTGCCCGCCCCGGCGACGAGGCTCAGGTCGTCGTCAGCACGTCGGCGCGCCTTGCACATCACGGCCCAGCGGCAGACGTCGCAGTGCTCGACGGGCTCGGGGTAGGTGTC
>DATDJA010000152.1:0-3759 GCA_036520795.1 Candidatus Limnocylindrales bacterium | reverse complement strand
CACCCCCGCGACGGCCGACGTCGAGCCGGCGACCGACGACGCCCTCGTGACGGCCGGGGCCGCGACGGGGCCGAACGGATGGTCGCTCTGGGGCGACCCCGAACCCTAGCCGGCGCCCTGGGGGCAGACCACGGTTTCCGGGTCCGAGAGGACGAGGTCGATCGGCGTGCCGAACGCCTTCTTCACGCCCGCGTTCGGCTTCTGGTCCGAGACGATCCACTCGGACGGGATCGGGTCGGTATCCGGCGGATCGGCCGTGACGTCACCCAGCGCGAAGCCGTCGTCGTCGATCGTGGTGGTCGCGACCTCGAGCGTCATGCAGACGTAGTCGCCGACGTTGCTTGGACCCGGCGTCGGGGTCGGCGTGGGCGGCGGAGTCGGGGTTGGGGTCGGCGTCGGGGTTGGCGTGGGCGCCGGGGTCGGAGTGGGGGTCGGCGTGGGAGCGGGGGTCGGGCTCGGCGTCGGCTCGGGGCCCTTCGAGACCACGTAGTCCACGGGCGCACCCGGCGCCACGACGATGTTCGCGCCCGGATCCTGGGCGATGATCGCACCCACCGGGATCGAGGGGTCGAAGGCGTCCGTCCGGATCCCGGGCGTCAGCCCGGCCTGGACGATGAGCTGGACGGCCTCGCTCTCGGGCTTCGCGCGCAGGTCGGGCACGACCACCGCGATCTTGCCGCGCGCCGTCACGACGGTCACGGCCGACCCGGCCGGCACCGCCGTGCCCGCGGGCGGATCCTGGCTGATGATCTGGTCAGGCGGCAGGCTCGACTCCTCGGTGCCGCTGACGGTGATCGTGATGCCCAGGGTCGCGGCCTGCTCCTCGGCGGCCGTGAGGTCGAGGCCGACGAAGGTCGGCACGGTCACCGGCGGCCCGGAGGGCGACGCGGACGGGGACGCCGAGCCGCCCCCCGTGAGGAAGCGGAACAGCAGGAACCCGATCAGCAACAGCACGATGATGCCGGCGATTCCGGCGACCCAGGCCCAGACGTTCGAACTCTCCTCCTCGTCCGGATCGCCCTCCCCGGGTACCGGAGGCGGCGGCGGCGTGCCCTGGGTCGACACCGTGGGCGGCGCGGCCGGCGGGCGGGCGTACGCGCTCGGCGGGTAGGGAATGGGCGCCGGACGGCCCTGCGTCGTGGCGAGGGCGGCGGCCGCACCGACCGCCGCGGCCCCGGCGGCCGCAGGCTTGTCGTCGGCTGCCGTGAGGAATCCCTCGAGCGCATTCGCCATCGCGGCGGCTGACGCGTACCGCTGGTCGGGATCGAGCGCCATCGCGCGGGTGACGATCGCGTCGAGCTCGGGCGGCACGGACGACCGCAGGGCGGACGGGCGGGGCGGCGTCGTGGTCAGGCGGGCCATCGCGATCGCCGCGGCACCGTCGCCCGAGAACGGCCGCTGGCCGGTCAGCGACTCGAACAGCACGATGCCCAGCGAGTAGATGTCCGACGCGGCGGTGGTCGGCTCGCCGCGGGCCTGCTCGGGGCTGAAGTAGTTGACGGAGCCCATCGTCGTACCGGGCAGCGTGACCGAGGAGTCGGTCATCGCTCGCGCGATGCCGAAGTCGGCGACGTGCACCCGCCCGTCGCGCCCGATCAGGATGTTCGACGGCTTGACGTCGCGATGGACGATGCCCTTGTAGTGGGCCACCTGGAGCGCCCGGGCGACATCGGCCGCGATGTGGGCGGCCTGGCGCGGGGCGAGGGGTCCGTTGTCGCGGAGGATCGAGGCCAAATCCTGGCCCTCGACCAGCTCCATGACGATGTACGGACCCGACTCGTCCTCGCCGAAGTCGAACACGGGGACGATGTTCGGGTGGCTGAGCGAGGCCGCCGAGCGGGCCTCGTCGCGGAACCGGGCGAGGAAGTCGGGGTCCTGGCCGAACTCCGGGCGGAGGAGCTTGACGGCGACATCCCGCTCGAGCTGCGCGTCGCGCGCTCGATAGATGGTCGCCATGCCCCCCTGTCCGAGGAGCTCGAGCAGCCGGTACCGACCGCCGAGCGTGCTCCCGATCTCGGTCACGGTGTGGTCGTCTCCTCTGGCCAGCGCGCCTCGCGGCGCCGGGCGCATCCTACCCTAACGGGCCTGCAGGGCTGGGCTCAGATGTCCAGCGACCGCAGGTATTCGCGGAACTCGCTGCCGATGTCGGGCCGTGCGAGCGCCAGCTCAACGGACGCCTGGAGCCAGCCCATCGTGGTGCCGGCGTCGTAGCGCTGGCCCTCGAATGCGTAACCGAAGACCGCCTGCTCCTCCATCAGCGCCTGGATCGCGTCGGTCAGCTGGATCTCGCCCCCGGCGCCCCGTTGCGTCTGTTCGAGCTTGTCGAAGATCTTGGGGGTCAGCACGTAGCGGCCGATCACGGCGAGGTTGGACGGCGCGGCCCCGGGCTCCGGCTTCTCGACGATCGAGGTGACGCGGAACGTGCGGTCGGGGTCGCCGCCGTCGTCGACGGGCTCGCCCCCGATGACGCCGTAGCGACCCGTCTCCTCGGGTGGGACCTCCATCACCGCAACCACCGACCCGTGGTGCTGCTGGTAGGCGTGGATGAGCTGGCCGATGCACGGCCGATCCGAGACCACCACGTCGTCGGGGAGGATCACCGCGAACGGCTCGTGCCCGATCAGGTCCTTGGCCATCAGGACCGCGTGGCCGAGGCCGAGCTGCTCCTTCTGGCGCACGTAGGCGACCTGCGCGAGGTCACTGATGTGCCGCACCTGGCGCAGCTTCTCGATCTCACCCTTCTCCTCGAGCAGGTGCTCGAGCTCGTAGTTGAGGTCGAAGTGATCCTCGATCGCCCGCTTCTGGGACGAGGTGACGATGATGACCTGCTCGATGCCCGCGGCAACCGCTTCCTCGACCGCGTACTGGATGATCGGCTTGTCGACCAGCGGCAGCATCTCTTTCGGCTGCGCCTTGGTGGCTGGCAGGAACCTCGTGCCCCAGCCGGCAGCCGGGAAGACAGCTTTGCGGACGCGCATCGAACCTCTCGAGCAAGGGGAGGGTGTGTGGCCAGTATACCGGCGGGCTCCTCCAGCCCAGCCGGTGCGGGAGGGCGCCGGTCGACCGGGGCCGATCCCTCAGGAGGTGCCGGCGGGGTCGGCGGCGAACGCCGCGACGAGCGCGGCGAAGGTGGCGGGCCGGTCGAGGTTGGCGAGATGCATCGCCCGCGAGACCACGACGTGGCGGCCGCGCCGGCAGGCGGCCGCCCACGGATCGCCGCCCGGTCCAAACACCGGGTCGAGCGCCCCGTTGATCACCAGCACGGGCGTCCACAGCCGGGCGAGCCGCTCCACGAACCTCGTTCGGGCCAGGACCCGCAGGGCCTCGGCGCCGCCGGTCGCCCAGAAGCCGCCCGCGATGATGGGATCCGCGATCGCACGGCCGTAGCGCATCCGGAAGTAGCCGCGATTCGCGGCGTCCAGCGGCCCCTTCGGCGCGTGGTCGAGGCCCCATGCCAGCGCGCGGAACAGCGCCCCGACGGGTCCGACTGGCTCGGCTGAGCAACCCGAGAGCACGATGCCCGTGACCCGGTCGGGGCAGCGCTCGGCGGCCTCGATCGCCACGTAGCCGCCCAGCGAGAGACCGACGACGACCGCGCGGCCCGACGGCACTTCGGCTTCGATCGCGGCGATGACCGCGTCGCTCGCGGCGGCCATCGAGAACGGCTCGTCCGCCCGCTCGCCGTGTCCGGGCAGATCGATAGCGATGCACCGGTAGCGCCCCGAGAGCCGGCGGAGCTGCGGCCACCAGTGGTGACGC
>DATDJA010000151.1:0-2826 GCA_036520795.1 Candidatus Limnocylindrales bacterium | reverse complement strand
GAGCCCGCCTCGCCGAACTGGTTGGGCCGCGTCCGGAGGGCCATCACGACCTCCTCCAGCGACGCGTTTCCCGCGCGCTCGCCGAGGCCGTTGATCGTGACCTCGACCTGGCGGGCGCCCGCCTGGACAGCGGCGAGGGTGTTGGCCGTGGCGAGGCCCAGGTCGTTGTGGCAGTGGACGCTGACGGTGGCGTCGCGGCCGACGAGGTCGACGACGCTGCCGACGAGGCGCCCGAACTCGGCCGGGATGGCGTAGCCCACGGTGTCCGGGATGTTGACCGTGGAGGCGCCGGCCTCGACGACGGCCTGGTAGACCTCGAGCAGGAACGATTCCTCGGTGCGCGACGCGTCCTCCGCGGAGAACTCGATCTCCGCGTCGCGACCGAGCGTCTCGCGCGCCCAGGACACCCAGTGCCGCGCGTCGCGCAGCGCCTCCTCGCGCGTGAGCTTCAACTTGTGCTTGAGGTGGATGTCGCTGGTGGCGATGAACAGGTGGAGGTGCGGCCGCTCCGCGACGCCGATCGCCTCGACGGCCCGCTGCGGATCCCCGTCGCGACAGCGCGCGAGCGCGGCCACCGCGATTCCCCCCCTGGTCTCGGTCGCGATCCGCCGGACGGCCTCGAAGTCGCCGGGCGAGGCGGCCGGAAAGCCGGCCTCGATCACGTCGACCTTCAGCCTTGCGAGCTGGCGTGCGACCTCGAGCTTCTCGGCGGCGGTCAGCCCGGCGCCGGGCGCCTGCTCGCCGTCGCGCAGCGTCGTGTCGAAGATGCGTACCGTCCCGGCGGCGACGCCGCCACCGAACCTCGGTTGCGTGGCCTCGAAGGTCATCGCGACCCCTCCCCCGCCGGTACTGCGCTGGCCACCGCCTGCGCCTGTCCGGCCTCGACGACGACCGGCTTGAGGAACGGCATCTTCGCCCGCAGGTCGGCCCCGACCTGCTCGATCTGGTGGTGCCGGTCCTGCTCGCGCAGCCGCCGGAACTCCTCGCCGCCCGCGTCCTGGACGGCGATCCAGCGCGTCGCGAACGACCCGCTCTGGATGTCGGACAGCACGTCCTTCATCGCGGCCTTGGCGCCCTCGGTCACCCGCGGGCCCGAGACGTAGTCACCGTACTCGGCGGTATCGGACACGCTGAAGCGCATGAAGTTGAGGCCGCCGCGGTACATGAGGTCGACGATGAGCTTGAGCTCGTGCATCGTCTCGAAGTACGCGAGCTCGGGCTGGTAGCCCGCCTCGACGAGCGTCTCGAAGGCGGCCTTGACGAGGGCAGACACGCCGCCGCACAGCAGCGCCTGCTCGCCGAACAGGTCGGTCTCGGTCTCCTCCTTGAACGTCGTCTCGAGCACCCCGGCGCGGGTCGAGCCGATGCCCCGCGCATAGGCGAGCACGCGGGCACGCGCCGTCCCCGACGGGTCCTGCTCGACCGCGAACAGCGCCGGCACGCCGCCGCCCTGCTCGTAGACGCTGCGCAGGAGGTGGCCCGGGCCCTTGGGCGCGACCATGCCCACGTCGATCGTTGCGCCCGGCTGGATCCGCGCGAACCGGATGTTGAACCCGTGGGCGAACATCAGCAGCTGGCCCGGCCGGAGGTTGGGCTCGATCTCGGCGTCGTAGACCGCCTTCTGGGCCGTATCCGGCACGGCGATCATGATCACGTCGGCGGCCTTGACGGCGTCGGCGACGTCCTCGACCCGCAGCCCGGCCGCCTCGGCGAGGGCGCGGCTCTTGGAGCCCGGCGCGAGCCCGACGACGACGTCGACCCCGCTGTCGCGCAGGTTGAGGGCGTGAGCGTGGCCCTGGCTGCCGTAGCCGATGATCGCGACCGTCTGCCCGTCGAGGGCGCGCGGATCCGCGTCGGCGTCGTAGTACATCCGCGCTGTCACAGCTTGAGTGCCTCCTCGATCGAGCCCGCCCCGCGCAGCATGACCACCGCGCCGGTCCGGACCAGCTCCTTGATCCCGTAGCCGCGCAGCAGCGCGACGAGGGCGTCGATCTCCCCCTCCGTCCCCGTCGCCTCGACGATCACGGAGTCCGGCGCGATGTCCACGACGCGCCCCTTGTACAGCTCGACGATCTTGATCACCTCGGCCCGGTTGGCGTCGCCGGCGCGGACCTTGACCAGTGCGAGCTCGTGCTCGACCAACTGGTCGGCGGTGACGTCCTGGACCTTGAGCACGTCCACCAGCCGGTAGAGCTGCTTGGTCGCCTGCTCCACAGCGACGGCGTCGCCGTGGATCGTGATCGTCATCCGGCTGACGCTCTCGCGGTCGGTCCGGGACACGGCGAGCGAGTCGATGTTGAAGTTGCGTGCCCGCATGAGGCTCGCAACCCGGTTGAGGACGCCGGGCCGGTTCATCACCAGGACGACGAGGATGTGGCGGGCTGCCTCGCCCGTGCCGGGGAGCGCCCGCGGCGGGGGCGGGCTCGTGTGCGCCGGCTGGGGGTGCTGGCCGTTGGATCCGTCGTCGGCGCTCATTCCTCGGGCGCTCCCCAGGTCTCGATCAGGTCGGACAGCCCCTTGCCGGCCGGCATCATCGGGAACACGTTCTGCTCCTCGGCGATCTCGAACCAGATCAGCGCCGGCCCGTCGACCGCCTGGGCGGCCTTGATGGTCGTGTCGACGTCGGCGGTCGTGGTCGCCTTGAAGGCCGGGATCCCGTACGCCTCGGCGAGCTTGATGAAGTCCGGCCCGGGCAGGTGGGCGGAGTGGTAGTTGCCCGCGTAGATGATCTCCTGCCACTGGCGGATCATCCCGAGCTTCTTGTTGTCGAGGATCGCGATCTTGACCGGGATCCGGTCGGCCGCCAGCGTCATCAGCTCCTGGCTG
>DATDJA010000150.1:0-3304 GCA_036520795.1 Candidatus Limnocylindrales bacterium | reverse complement strand
CTGTTGTTTGCGCTGCCGCTGTACACGACGCGGCTCGCTTACCACAACTTCATCGAGATGCGGGAGATGTTCACCCAGACCATCACCGCGCTCGCTGGGGCCGTCGACAAGCGGGATCCGTACACGAGCAAGCACTCCTGGCGGGTCAAGGAGATCGCCGGCGACATCGGCCGGGTGATGCGGCTGACCGAGGCTGACCTCGAGGCGCTCGAGTGGGGCGGGCTGCTCCACGACGTGGGCAAGATCGGCGTCCCGGACAACGTCCTGCTCAAGCAGGAGCGCCTCAACCGCGAGGAGCGGATGATCATGAACGCGCACCCGGTGCTCGGCGCGCAGATCATCGCCCCCGTCGCGCGCCTGTCGCGCGAGCTGCCGATCATTCGCCACCACCACGAGTGGTACAACGGCTCCGGCTATCCGGATCGCCTGATCGGCGACGAGATCCCGATGCTCGCGCGCGTCCTCCACGTCGCCGACGCGTTCGAGGCCATGACCGCCCAGCGGCCGTACCGCATGACGCCCCTGACCGCCGAACAGGCACTGGGCGAGCTGCGCAAGTTCGCCGGCATCCAGTTCGATCCCAAGGTCGTCGACGCGTTCGTGAAGACCCATTGGGTCGAGGACGTCCAGGACCCCGGACGCACTGTCCAGCCTCGACCGATCCCGATGATCTCGCAGCACGCGAACCGGGTCGCCACGGCCACCCCCGTGGGATCCGGTCCGGTGGATCCGAACTGAGGGGTCGCGCCCAGCCTCTCGCCGGTCGGTCGGCGGCTGACCGCTTCGTAGCGGGGTATTCCGGCACCGCACCCCGCTCGCACCCCAGAATCAACCCATGCTGATCGCCGGGATCGCGCTCGGGCTCCTGCTGGGCCTGCTCCTTGGCGGTCGCATCGAGCGCCTGGCGGATATCCGCCTCAAGTTCCTGCCGTTCCTGTTCCTCGGCGTGATCCTGCGCTTCGCGACCGAGGCGGCACTGCTCTACGGCGTCAACATCGTCGAAGAGCTGCGCGTGCCGCTGTTCGGCCTGGCCTACGGCTTCCTGCTGTTCACGCTGTGGCAGAACCGGTCGTATCCAGGCTTGGCGCTGGCGTTCGTCGGGGTGGCGAGCAACGCGCTCGTGATCATGGTCAACGGTGGCCACATGCCGGTCTGGATGCCGGCGTACGAGGCGTCCGGCCTCACCGCTCCCCTGGGCACCGCGCTGCACGTGCCGCTGCCCGCGACCCTCGGGCCCGAGTTCCTCCTGCACCTGGGCCCGCTCGGTGACCTGATCCCGCTGCCCATCCCACCGCTCCAGAACGTCGCCTCGATCGGCGACCTGTTCCTCACCGCCGGCCTGTCGTTCTTCCTGTTCTCGACCGTGCTCACGATCCCCAAGGAGACGCGGGACGCGATCGACGCGGCGAAGGCCGGGCGAATGCTCGGCGTGTCCGGGACGGCAGCCATGCCTTCGGGAGCGGCCACCGCCCCGACCGGGACGCTCGAGCCGACGATCAGCACGACGACGGCGACCGTCGAGGACGCCGCCGGCTGGTCCCTCTTCCCGCCGGGCGAGGCGGTCTCGGATTCGGCCCTGCGGGCCGGCACCGGCCTCGCGCCGGGCCTCGAGGAAGCCTCGGTCCTGGAACGGCCGCTGATCCTGGGTGGTCGCGGCGTGGGCATGGCGGCGCCTGCCACCAGCTCGTCGAGCCAGGCGATGGCCCTGGACCTGGCCGCCACGGCGGTCGGGGGCGACGTTGCCATCCCCGCGGAACGCCCCACGCGGCTCGAGGACGTCCGCCAGCACCCATACGTCCGTCTCGCGCTCAACGGCTCGTTCTCGGCCCTCTGGGTCGGCCAGGTGATCAGCCTGTTCGGCGACCGGATCAACCAGCTCGCGCTCGTCGCCTTCGTGTTCGAGATCACGGACTCCCCCGTCGCCGTCGCGATCACGTTCATCGTGTCCACGATCCCGAACCTGATCTTCTCGCCCGTGGCGGGCGCCCTCGTCGATCGCTGGGACCACAAGCAGGTCCTGGTCGTCTCGGACATCCTGCGCGCGGCGCTGGTCCTGTTGATCCCGGTCGCCGTGCTGATCAACGTCTGGCTCGCGTACCCGCTGGTGTTCGCGATCACGACCGTCTCGATCTTCTTCCGCCCGGCGCGGGTCGCGATCCTGCCGCAAATCGTCGACGAGGAGGATCTCCTCTCGGCGAACTCCGCGATGTGGGTCGGCGAGACCATCGCCGACGTCATCAACTACCCGATTGCGGGCCTGTTCGTCGTCTTCCTCGCCTCGTCGCTGCCCCTCGCGTTCTGGTTCGACGCGGTGACCTACCTCGGCTCGGCGGTGCTGCTGGCGACCATCGTCGTGCCGCCGATGGCACGGCGGGTGCGCGGGACGGCGGAGGCGGTGGAGCCTGTCGATGCCGAAGACGAGACGGGCAAGCGGTCGATCCGACGTGACCTGCGCGTCGGCTGGGACTTCCTGCGCCACGAGACGGTGCTCCTGGCGAACACCCTCCAGGGAACGGTCGGCCAGTTCGCGGTGGGGGTGTTCACCGTGTCGAGCATCGTCCTGGCGCGGGAGATCACCAAGGCACCGGGCGACGAGTACCGCGCGACGTACGCGTTCATGGAGACGGCGATCGGCCTCGGCAACCTGGTCGGCGGCTTCGCGCTGGGCCTGATCGCGACACGGGTCCGCAAGGGCCGCATGATCATCGCGGCGTACGTCGCCTTCGGGGCCCTCGTGTTCCTCGTCGGCAACACGTCGTCGGTGTACGTCGTGCTCGGCCTGCTGTTCGGCGTCGGCGTCGCGAACATGGCGTTCATCATCCCCAGCCAGACGCTGTTCCAGGAACGGACGCCGCCAGAGCTGATGGGCCGCGTCGTCAGCTTCCGGTTCGCGGTCGTGTTCGGCGGGATGTCGATCGCGATGGCCGTGGGCGGCCTGCTGACCTCGAGCTTCGGTCCCGGTCCCGTCATCGCGGTCGCGGGCCTGATCTCGATGGCGGCCGGGCTGGGCGGGCTGCTCGTCAAGGCGTTGCGCGAGGCGTGAGCGGGCCGCGGGGCCGGACGGGCCCGTCGGTCGGTACACTGGCGGCCGCGCGAGGCCGCGCCTGCGAGGCGACGCCCGCGGAGAGGAGACCGATCACCGGATGACCGATCAGGACCGCGCCCCGGCAGCCGAGCCCGGCGCCGACGACGCGACCGAGGCCGTCTCCGAGCCCGAGGCCGTCCCCGCGCCCGATGGCGAGGACGCGCCCGAGCCGGCGGCCGACGAGCCCGAAGCTGAAGCTGCACCCGAGCCCGAGCCGGA
>DATDJA010000149.1:0-3239 GCA_036520795.1 Candidatus Limnocylindrales bacterium | reverse complement strand
CCCGCCTACAATCCGGGCATGACCGATCGACCGCTCAAGGTGCTGATCGCCAAGCCCGGCCTCGACGGGCACGACCGCGGGGCGAAGGTGCTGGCGCGCGGCCTGCGCGACGAGGGCTTCGAGGTCGTCTACACGGGCCTTCGCCAGACGCCCGAGATGATCGTGACGGCGGCGCTCCAGGAGGACGTCGACGTCGTCGGCCTGTCGATCCTGTCGGGCGCGCACATGACGCTGGTGCCGAAGGTCTGCCGCCAACTGAAGGAGCAGGGCCTGGACGACGTGCTGGTCACGGTCGGCGGCATCATCCCCGACGACGACGTTGCGCCGCTCAAGGCCGAGGGTGTCGCCGCGGTGTTCGGCCCCGGCACCACGATCCGCGAGGTCGCCGACTTCATCCGCGCCAACGCCACCCCGCGCGAGTAGCGGGCCCGGGCGCGACGTGGCCGAGTCCCCGGCGGCACGCGCCGCGACCCTCGCCGACGCCGCCCGCGCGGGCGACCGGCGAGCGCTGGCGCGCCTGCTGACCGCCGTCGAGAACCACACGCCGGTCGCCGAGCACGCGCTGCGTCGCCTGTATCCGCTGGCCGGCGGGGCGCACCTCGTTGGGATCACCGGACCGCCGGGGGCCGGCAAGTCCACGCTCGTCGCGGTCCTCATCGCTGCGCTCCGCGAGGCCGGCCGCACGGTCGCGGTGGTGGCCGTCGACCCGTCGTCGCCGATCACCGGCGGCGCGCTGCTCGGGGACCGGGTCCGGATGCAGGCTTACGCCAGCGACGACGGCGTGTTCATCCGCTCGATGGCCTCGAGAGGCCACGCGGGCGGCCTCGCCGCGACGTCCACGGTCGCGGCCACCGTCTTCGACGCCGCCGGCTTCGACGTCGTGCTGCTCGAGACCGTCGGGACCGGCCAGAGCGAGGTCGAGGTCGCCGCGGCCGCCGACACGACCGTGGTGCTCGAGGCGCCCGAGATGGGCGACGAGGTGCAGGCGATCAAGGCCGGGCTGCTCGAGGTGGCCGACATCGTCGTCGTCAACAAGGGCGACCGGCCGGGCGCCCAGCGGACCGCCGCCCAGCTGCGGGCGATGCTGGTCCCCACCGTGGCGCGCAAGGACGCCGACCCGTCGCGGCCCGCGCCGAAGCGGCCCGAGGTCCTGGTAACCACCGCGCTGACCGGCGACGGCGTGCCGGAACTGCTCGCCGCGCTCGATCACCACCGGGCCGCCGGGCGTAACGGGGCCGCCGCGGCGCCCCGGCGCGCACGAGCCACGGCCCAGGTCCGGGCGGTCCTCGTCGAGCGGCTCTGGGACCGCCTCGGTGCCGCTGATCGACGGGCCGGCACGGACGCCGCAATCGACGCCGTCGCGAGCCACGAGCTCGACCCTTACGCCGCCGCGGACCGGCTGCTCGAGGGACTCCAGGACGGCCGGTGACGCCCACGACCGGCGCCACCAGCCTCCGCGCGCCCGCGTTCCTCGCGCTGCTGGCGTCAGCGCTCGTGTTCTTCATCTCGGCCGGCATCGCCCTGCCGGTCTCGCCCCAGTTCGCGACCGGCCCGCTCGGGGCCTCGGGCCTCGGGTTCGGGATCGCGATCGGCATGTTCAGCCTGGGGTCGCTGATCGCGCGGCCCGTCGTCGGCTGGTGGGCGGACCGGCGCGGGCGCCGGTTGCTGCTCATCGGCGGCGCCGTGCTGACGGCGGTGGCGCTCGGCCTCCACCTGCTGGTCGGGGCGCTGCCCGGCTTCGTCGCGGTCCGGCTGCTGCTTGGCGTGGCCGAGGGCGCGTTCCTGGTCGCTGGCCTGGCCATGGCGACCGACCTCGCCCCGCCCGGCCGCACGGGCGAGGCCGTGAGCCTCGCGTCGCTGTCAATCTACGGCGGCGTCGCGATCGGGCCGATCATCGGTGACGCGCTGCTCAACGCCGCCGGGTTCAGCGCCGTCTGGATCCTCGCAACGGTCGTGGCCGTCGTGGCCGCGCTGATCGCTGTGGCAGTCCCCGAGACGCGACCGGAGCGAGCGCCGGGCCAGGCCGGCGGCGGCGGACGGTTGTTCCATCCGGCGGGCGTCTACCCAGGGATCCTGTGCCTGTGCGCGACGTTCGGCATGGCGGGGTTCCTGACCCTGATCCCGCTCCATACCAAGGCGATGGGCATCGGCGGGGCCGGGCCCGCGCTCGCGTTGTATGGCGGCATCGTGATGCTCATCCGCTTCCTGGGCGCGAAGCTGCCGGATCGCATGGGCCCGGTGCGCCTGGCGTCCATGGCGCTGTTCACGACCGCGGCCGGGCTCGTGCTGATCGGCGTGCTGCCCGGCCAGACCGGGCTGCTGATCGGGACGGCCGTGTTCGCCGTCGGCGTCGGCCTGTCGATCCCGTCGATCCTGGCGTTCGCCGTCTCGCGGGCGTCGGCCGACGAGCGCGGCTCGATCGTCGGCACCACGAGCGTGTTCCTCGACATCTCGTTCGGCCTTGCGCCGGTCGCCTTGGCGCCGATCGCGGACGCGGCGGGCATCGCGGCGACCTTCGTCGCGTCCGCGCTGGTTGCGGTGCTGGGCGCCGTCCTGCTGCTCGCGCGCCGGCCGGTCGCCCAACCCGCGACGACCCCGGCGGGGTAGGCTGCTCGCCGTGAGCATCGAGCGCGTGTTCGTCGCGGGAGCGGGGCTGATGGGCCACGGGATCGCACAAGTGCACGCCGCGATCGGCAAGCAGGTCACCCTCTATGAGCCGGATCTCGCCCGGGCCGTGGCCGGCCGGGACCGGATCGCCGGCAACCTCGAGCGCTCGGTTGCCAAGGGCCGGCTGACCGCCGAGGACCGGGATGCGACCATCGCCCGTCTCCGCCCGAGCGACGACCTCGCGACCGCCGGCGACGCGGACCTCCTGGTGGAGGCGGTGTTCGAGGACGTCGAGGTGAAGTCCGCGCTGTGGGGTGCCCTGGACGCCGTCGCGCCCGCCGGCGCGCTGTTCGCCTCCAACACCTCGTCGATCTCGATCGACGCCCTCGCGGCCGCGGTCGCGCCGCCGCGCCGGGCGAAATTCGTCGGCATGCACTTCTTCAGCCCGGTGCCGGTCATGCCGCTCATCGAGCTGATCCGCGGCACCGCCACCGACGACGCGACCGAGGCCGCCGTCCGTGCGCTCGCCACCGACCTCGGCAAGCAGGTCATCGTGACAGCCGATCGGCCCGGGTTCATCGTCAACCGCATCCTGATGCCGTTCCTCGCCGAGGCCATGCGCGCCTACGAGG
>DATDJA010000148.1:0-2162 GCA_036520795.1 Candidatus Limnocylindrales bacterium | reverse complement strand
GGCCGAGACGGCCGTCGCGATCCTGCGCGACGAGCCGCCCACGGCCGAGCGGGCCCGCGTGCTGGCGGGGTACGGCCAGATGCTGATGCTGCTCGATCACTGGAGCGAGTCCCGCGCCGTGTGCGAGGAGGCGATCGAGATCGCGCTGCGCGTGGGAGCCCGCGAGGCCGAGGGTCACGCGCGGAACAGTCTCGGCCTCGACCTGGCCGCCCAAGGCCGGTGCGAGGAGGCCCTGGAGTCGCTCGAGACGGCCATCGTCATCGCCGAGGAGGTCGGCAACGCGGATGACGTCGGACGCGCGCACGTGAACCTGGCCGAGGCCCTCAACGTGTGCGGGCTCGTGCACGAGGCCGCCGACGCGGTCGTCCGGGGCATTGCCGCGGCCGAGGCCTACGGAATCTCGAGCTCCTACGGCTCGTTCATCCGCCACAACGGGATCCTGATCAACTACGACCTCGGGCGCTGGGAGACCGCGGTGCGGCTCGCGGGCGAGAGCGCGACGTCGCTCTCGGAGAGCGGAGCCTCCAACCCCGACCGTTACCTGGCCAGCCACTGGGCACCGCTGCTCGTCGCGACTGGCCAGTTCGAGCAGGCGAGGGCGCAGCTGGAGCGCCTCGGCGAGCTGCTCGAGGGCGCGCCGCTCGAGGCCCAGTTCAGCGGCAACTACGTCATCGGCCGGGCCGAGCTTGCCCTGTGGGAGGGGCGGACGCTCGACGCGCTGGCCGAGGTCGACCGTGGACTGGCGTGGCTCGGCGACGAGGGCTGGCGCTGGTTCGTGACCCGCCTCCTGCGCCTGGGAGCCCGGGCGGCCGCCGACGCGGTTGGACTCGCGCGTGCGCGTCGCGACCCGGCGGGCGAGGCGGAGGCGCTTGCACGGGCGGACGCGTATCGCGAGCGGCGGGTCCGGCACCGCGGGGCATGCGAGGCGGCGGAGCACGGGCCACAGCTCGCCGTCTCCCTTGCGGAGTTCGCGATGGCGGAAGCCGAAGACACGCGACCGGACGGTGGCGGCGATGTCGCCTCGTGGCTCGACGTCCGAGACCAGTGGCTCGCGCTGGAGCGGCCATACGTCGCCGCCTACGCGTCCTGGCGCCTCGGCGAGGCACGCCTCGAGGCCGGCGATCGTGACGGCGCGGCGACGGACCTGCGGGACGCCCACGCGACGGCGACGGGTCTCGGCGCCCTTCCGCTCACGACCGCCATCGAGGCGCTTGCCGCCCGCGCCCGGATCGACCTGCGACCCGCGTCGGAGGCGTCGCTCCCGCCAACGCAGGCCGACCCGTTCGGGCTGACCCGGCGGGAGCGCGAGGTGCTGGCGTTGGTCGCCACGGGCCGGACCAACCGCCAGATCGCCGACGAGCTGTTCATCAGCGAGAACACGGCGGGCGTCCACGTCTCAAACATCCTGGGCAAGCTCGGCGTCGCCTCCCGCACCGAGGCCGCCGCGGTCGCCGTGCGCCTCGACATGGGGGCCGCGCCCGAGGCCGGTTAACGGAAGAAGCCGCGGTCGAGGACCGCGGCTCCAGGTGTGGCGAAGGTGGATCGCCCTAGGCGGCGAACTCGCGCAGCTTGCGGCTCCGCGACGGGTGGCGCAGCTTGCGCAGCGCCTGGACCTCGATCTGGCGGATCCGCTCGCGGGTCAGGCCGAACTCGCGTCCGACTTCCTCGAGCGTGCGGGCATGCCCGTCGTCGAGGCCGAACCGCAGGCGCAGGACGCGCTGCTCGCGGCCGTCGAGGCTGTTTAGCACGTGCTCGATCTGCTCCCGGCGCATCCGGTCCGCGACCGCGTCGAGGGGCGACACCGCGTCCTCGTCGGGGATCAGCTCGCCGAGCTCCGCGTCGCCCTCGTCGCCGACCGGCGACTGGAGCGAGACGGGCTCGCGCCCGAGCTTGCGGATCTCCTCGACGCGCTGCGGCGTCATCGCCGGCGTCTCATCGGGGAGGGCCGCCGCGATCTCGGTGTTGGTGGGCTCACGCCCGAGCTGCGTCGACAGCTCGCGCACGACGCGCGCCACGCGACCCATCGTCTCGACCATGTGGACCGGGATCCGGATCGTCCGGCTCTGGTCCGCGAGGCCGCGCTGGATCGCCTGGCGGATCCACCAGGTGGCATAGGTGCTGAACTTGAAGCCGCGCTCGTACTCGAACTTGTCGACGGCGCG
>DATDJA010000147.1:0-4408 GCA_036520795.1 Candidatus Limnocylindrales bacterium | reverse complement strand
GGCGCGCGCCGGGTCCGTGATCGGGTCGCCGCCCAGCTCGAGGCGAACCTGCCCCTTGGCGCCGCGGAACGACTTCGCGAGCCTGCCCTGGAGCGGCTCGCCCTCGTCGTCCTCGTAGGTGAAGGTCATCGCGATCGTCGTCCGTGCGTCCTCAGAGCTGCCCCACGGGACCAGCCCATCGAGGTCCCCGGCGGAGCTGGTGACCTTGCGGGTCAGCGCGAGCTCGATCGCCCGCTGGATCGTCGACTTGCCGGCCTCGTTGGGCCCGCGGACGATGTTCAGACCGGGCGACAGCTCGAACTCGCGGTCGTGGTAGGCGCGCAGGTCGGTCAGGGCGAGGCTCGTGATCCTCACAGCGTGACCTCGGAACCTGCCAGGAGCAGCCGCCCCAGCCGGAGGACGTCGCGCAGCTCGTCGGCCTCGCGGCGAGCCGGGTCATCGCCGGACGCTTCGAGGTCTGCGATTCGGCCCTCGACGTTGCGGATGAACGCGCCCGCGATCGTCTCCGCGGGCGGCAGCAGGCCCTCGGTGAGCGCCGGATGGCTCACGTCGCGAACGCGCACGCGCAGGAACGACCCACGCAGGGCCTGCTCCACCTCGCCCGGCTCGAGGTCAAGCCCGTCGGGCCGCACGCCGATCACCCGCACGTCGAGCACGAGGTCCGGGTCGGCGCCCTGGGTCAGCTGGGTGATCAGCGCCGGCTGGGAGTCGATCGTGGCCGCGTCGATCTCGCGGCGCTCGAAGGTGGTCCGGCCGACGACCCGCTGGTCGACCTCGACGGTGTGCTGGCCGGCCCCATCGACGTCGAGCGTCACCAGGAGGACCTTGCCGGCCTTGTCCTGGTCGACGGCGACCGGCTCGGGCGCCCCGGCGTAGGCGTAGGTGACGCCCTTCGTCTTCGCGACCTGGGCCGAGTGCCAGTGGCCGAGGGCGAGGTAGTCGAGACCACTGGCGGCGATCTCCTCCACCGTGACCACGACCTCGTCGTTGTCGGTCTTGCCGGGGATCGCGACAGAGGCGTGCAGGAGGCCGATGCGCCAGGCGGCCTCGGGGGTCTCGACGGCGGCGAGGTCCCGGAGCGGGCTCATCGGCGCGCGCTTGGTCGGGAAGCACGGGCCGTGGATGACGGCGTCGACCGATGCCAGGTGGATCCAGGGGTGGTCCGGCGTGAGGACGGTGACCATCTCCTCGGCCGGCCGGGTGCCGGCCAATGCCGCCAGGTCGTAGGCCCGGTAGACCGACGAGCGGTCGTAGACGTCGTGTGTGCCGGGGACCAGCACCGACCGGATGCGGGCCGTGGCGAGCCGGCCGAGCTCGGCGGCGACCCGCTCCACGGAACGCTTCGGCTGCACGTTCGAGTCGAACAGGTCGCCGGCCACGAGGAACAGGTCGACCTTCTCCTCGATGGCCAGGTCCACGGCGGCCCTGAACGCCGCGAACTGGCGTTCCCGCTGTGCCGCGGCGGCCTCCCCGAGGTCCGCGTGGCGCGCGCCGAGGTGGACGTCTGCGGTGTGCAGCAGTCGAAGCATCGGGTGCGGCTGCCCTCCCTGGTCTCCGTCCCGTTCGTTCGCACCCGGCGCCGGCAAGCCGAACCGGGACCCGCGAGCAGCCGCTCCCGCCCTGCGCACCCGTGACCTAGGCTCGATCGCGGGCCGCCTTGGGCCGGGCCGGTCGCCCCCGGGACCCGGTTTGCGATCCGGGCGCCCCCATTGCTCCCGGCTCGCGACCCGAGTCTTGACCTCCATTGTGACAGGTCGGCTGTCACGCCCGGAGGGGTGCCGAGAGCACGGTTCGACAACCCGGTGTAGGCTCAGGGCCACTCAACTACCGGTGCGCCCCGAGCTAGGGACTCCGAGAACGGCACCTGGATCGCGCGGCCTCGGCTGACTCCCCGCCGCAAGCGCCGTCCAGGCGTCGGAACCCTTGCAGGCGCGCACCAGACCATGTCCGAGCGCGCGCCCGGGAGGAGCAGCAATGACCTACGTCGACCGAAGCCTGAACTGCGTTGACTGCGGGGTGGAGTTCATCCACTCGGCGGCGGACCAGGAGTACTACGTGCAGAAGGGGTTCACCTCGGACCCCAAGCGCTGCGCCTCGTGCCGCGCCTACCGGCGCACGACGCGCGACGGCGGGAGCGCGGACGTCCGCGACATCGGCGGCCCGCGCGGCTACGAGCGCACCGACGACCGGATGTCCCGCGAGTACTTCGTGGCCATCTGCACGTCGTGCGGCAACCAGGCGCAGGTTCCGTTCAAGCCGCGCATGGACAAGCCCGTCTACTGCTCCGACTGCTTCCGGTCGATCCGCCCGGACTGACCGCCTCGGACGTCACGCCGCACGGATGCCCCTGGTCCTCCCGGGGGCATCGGCATGTCTGGCGGGCGACGAGGCCGAGCGACGACGCTAGATCCGGAACGCCTCGCCGCGTCGGAAGCGCTCGCGGTGTCGACCGCGCCAGATCGTGACCCGGCCGCGGCCGTGCACCTGCCACGCGTTGTTGCAGCCGACCGCCGCCGTGTCCTCGTCGATGCCCAGGATCACGCCTCCGCGCGGGGCCTGGAGGGCCACGAAGGCCGAGAACGGCTCGGGCCAGGCGTCGTAGTGGGGCAGGACGGCCACGCCATCGACCAGCGCCAGGCCGATCGGCCAGCGCACCGGGAACGGCATCGGCATCCGGACCTTGGGCAGGAAGCGGAAGTCTACGGTCCGGCCGACGATGGCCATCGCCCCAGCGGAGCAGCCGGCGATCACCGCGCCCCGGTCGTTGGCGGCGCGGATCGCGCCGCCCAGCGGCGACTGCTGCAACACGTCCAGCAGGTGCTTCGGATGGCCGCCGGAGAGATAGATCAGATCCGCCTCGCCGATCGCCTGGAGCGCCGCCCCGTCGAACCCCTCCGAAGCATTGCGCACGAGCACGGGTTCGACCTCCGCGCCGAGCGCGCTGAAGTGCTCGACGCCCATCTCGGCCCAGTCGCGGAAGGTCTGCTCGCCGTCGGGCGCGGCGGCCGTCGGCAGGACGACGACGCGCGGCCTCGGACGGCCGGTGGCTTCGAGCAACCCGCGGTCGAACTCTGCCATCGGCGCGAGGAACTCTCCGGCGCCCACGAGCGCCACGGGTCCGGGCACGGCCGCAGCATAGATCAGGCCGCCGAAGTGCGATCTGGACGCCCCGATCCGCCGCCTGACACACTTCGGGGGATGACAGCCACAAGCGGCCGCGGCGGACCCCGGGACTGGGACGCCACGACGTACGACCAGGTCGCCGCCCCCATGACCCGGTGGGGCTCCGACGTCCTCGAGCGGCTGCCGCTGCGCGGCGACGAGACGGTGCTCGACGCGGGCTGCGGGACGGGCCAGATCACCGAGCAGCTCGTGGAGCGCCTCCCGCGCGGCCGCGTCGTGGCGCTGGACGGCTCACCGGCGATGGTCGAGGCCGCCCGCGGCCGGCTGGCTCGCTTCGGCGAACGGGTGGACTTCGTCATCGCGGACCTCGCGGCGCCGCTGCCCCTCGCCGACGCGAGCGTCGACGCGATCCTCTCGACCGCCACGTTCCACTGGGTCGCGGACCACGGGGCCCTGTTCCGGCACCTCGGCCGCGTCGTCGCTCCCGGCGGGCGGCTGGTCGCCCAGTGCGGGGGCGAGGGCAACATCGTGCAGCTGCGCGCTGCGCTCGACGAGGTCGGCGACGGGTGGGAGGGCCCCTGGAACTTCGCGTCGCCGGAGGAAACGCGGCGGCGGCTCGAGGCGGCCGGTTTCGTCGGGATCGACACCTGGCTCACCGACGAGCCGACGTCGTTCGAGCCGGGTCCCGCGTTCCGCGACTACCTCCGGACGGTGGCCCTGAGCGCGCACGTCGCGCGGCTCGAGCCCGAAGCGCAGGACGACTTCCTCGACGCCGTGATCGAGCGCCTCGCGGAACCGGCGATCCATTTCGTGCGCCTGAACATCGTGGCGGAGCGCGGGACGGCGTCCTAACGTCCGGTCCGGAACGCCTCGCCGTGGCCGGGGATCACGATGTCGGCGGCCGCGAGGACGCGTGCGCGACCCCGCTCGATCGCCGGCTGGTCGTCCCCCAGCGGGTCGATGTCGGGGGTTCGGTCGCCGTGCCACCACAGGTGTGTCATCGCGTACACGGCGTCGTCGGCCTCCACCACGAGCGTGGCGTCCTCGGCGGTGTGGCCGGGCGTGAGCCACAGCTCCGTTGACGGCGAGAGGCGGTACCCGTCGCCATCGTGGTCGAGCCACAGGTCGTCGCGGTACCGGGCCCAGAAGTCGACGACCTCCGCGTTCGGGAACAGCGCACAGTTCAGCGTGTGGTCGGGATGGTGGTGGCTCAGGAACACATGCGTGACCGCGTCGGGCCGGACGCCGAGCGCCGCGAGCGGGTCGAGGATCAGGGATCGCCGAG
>DATDJA010000146.1:0-9637 GCA_036520795.1 Candidatus Limnocylindrales bacterium | reverse complement strand
GGGCATGCGCGCCGTCGCGGACGCAACCGGGCTCACGATCATCGCCGCGTCCGGCTATCACCGCGACACCCACTACCCCGACGGCCACTGGGTCCACGTGGCGACCGAGGAGACGCTCGCGGACCGGATCGTGACCGACCTCACGAAGGGGATGCACCCGTCGGACTGGGACGACCCGGGGCTCCCCCTCGACCCCGCTCGCGCCGGCGCGATCAAGGGCGGCGCCTCGTACCACCGGATCACCCGCAGCGAGCAGCGGCGCCTGGAGGCGATCGCGGGCGCCGCGTCGGCGACCGGCGCGGCGGTCCTCGTCCACACCGAGATCGGGACGTCCGGGCACGACGTCGTCGACCTGCTCGAGTCCGCGGGGCTGGCGACCGACCGGATCGCGCTCGCCCACATGGATCGCAACCCCGATGCCGAGTTGCACGCGGAGATCGCGGCGCGAGGCGTGACGCTCGAGTACGACACCATCGGCCGCACGAAGTACCACCCCGACAGCGTCGTGCTCGACCTGATCGAGGCCCTCGTCACCAACAACATGACCGATCGCATCGTCCTCGGCCTGGACCTCGGTGCCCGCGACTACCTGCGCGCCTACGACGGCGGCCCGGGCATGCGCTACCTGATGCGGACCTTTGTCCCGCGACTCCGGCGCCGGGTCGGCGACGACGTGACCGATCGGCTCCTCGTGCGGAACCCGGCGCGGTTGTACGCCATCGCGGGAGCCGGGCCGTCGTGACCGATCGCTACGACGTCGTCGTTGTCGGGTCGGGATCCGCGGGGTCATCCGCGGCGATCACGGCGGCGCGGCACGGAGCACGGACGCTGCTCCTCGACCGTCTCGCCTTCATGGGCGGCACCTCGACCGCGGTTCTCGACACGTTCTATGCCTTCTACACGCCGGGCACGCACCCGCGGCGCGTGGTCGGCGGGCTCGGCTGGGAGGTCGCGAGCACGCTGACCGCGAGCGGCGTCGCGTTCGAGCGGCCGAACACGTACGGCGCGGGCACCGGCGTCACCTACGACGCGGAGGCGCTCAAGGTCCTGTGGGAGCGGCTGGCCGAGGACGCGGGCGTCGAGCTCCTGCTGCATACGTGGGCGACGGGGGTCCGGATCGACGGCGACCGGCGCCTGAGGGCGGTGCGCCTGTGGAACAAGGGCGGCGAGCGCTGGGTCGAGGCGGCGGCGTTCGTCGACGCGTCGGGCGACGCCGACGTGTGCGCGCAGGCCGGCGCCGGCTACGACGACGCGAGCTCCACGCCCGGCGGCGTGCAGTCGCTCTCGACCCTGTTCAAGCTCGCCAACGTGGACATCGAGCGCGCAACGGCCGTCCCGAAGGCCGAGCTGTGGGCGCTGATGCGCGACGCCGTCGAGCACGGCGGCTACCGGCTGCCGCGGGTCGAGGGCTCGTGGCACCGCACGCCGTACCCCGGCGTGGTCCTCATCCACATGACCCGCATCCCCAACGTCGACGCGACCGATCCGGCCCAGCTGACCCGGGCCGAGATCGAGGGCCGGCGCCAGGTGCAGGAGTACCACCGCTTCCTGAGGGACCGCGTGCCGGGATTCGAGCGCTCCGTGGTCGTCGCCACGTCGCCCGCGATCGGCGTGCGCGAGAGCCGCCGGGTCCACGGCGACTACCGCCTGACGCGCGAGGACGTGCTCGGCGGCCGGCGGTTCGACGACGAGATCGCCCTGTGCGGCGCCCCGATCGAGGACCACGGCACGGGCGGCGACACGGCGTGGCACTACGTGGGCGAGCCGGGCGTGTACGGCATTCCCTATCGGTGCCTGCTGCCCGCCGCGATCGAGGGCCTGCTGATGGCGGGGCGCTGCTTCTCGGCGACCCACGATGCGCATGCCTCGGCGCGGTCGATGGCGACCTGCATGGCGATGGGCCAGGCGGCAGGAACGGCGGCGGCGATGGCGGCGGCCGGGGAGACGACGCCGCGCGCGCTCGACGCTTCGAGGATCCGGGAGCGGCTCCTCGACGATGGGGCCCTGCTCGAGCCCGTGGCCACCGGGGCGTCGGTCGGATGAAGGCCGACGACCTCCGCGCGGGGCCGATCGCCGCGGCGATCCGGGAGCACCGGCTCGTCGTCGTGCTCCGGCGCGTGACGCCCCTGGCGGCGTTGCTCGAGATGGTCGACGAGCTCGCGGATGCCGGCGCGCGCGTGTTCGAGGTCACGTTCGATGCCTCGTCGGCGGAGGCGGACCTCGTGGCGGTGCGGGAGCGCCTGGGGCGGCGAGCCGACGGCCCATTCCTCACCGGCGCGGGCACGGTGCTGGAGCGAAGCCAGCTCGAGGCGGCCCGGCGCGCCCGGGCCGACTTCGCCGTCGCGCCGACGCTGGACCTCGCGCTCGTGGGCACTGCGGTGGCCGAGGGGATGCCGTTCATCCCGGGCGCGCTGACGCCGACCGAGATCGGGTCGGCCTGGGCGGCCGGCGCGACGTTCGTGAAGCTGTTTCCGGCGTCCGCGGTCGGCCCGACCTTCGTGCGCGAGCTCCGCGGGCCGATGCCAGCCGTCCAGCTCATCGCGACGGGCGGCGTCGATGCCGCCAACGCGCCGGCGTTCCTCCAGGCGGGCGCGGCCGCGGTGGGGGTCGGGGGCGCGATCACGCGTGCCGGTGCCGACGTGCGTCGGGCCATCGTCGCGGCGGTGGCCGGGGTCGGCGTGGAGGGCCGCTGATGGGGCCGCGCGACGGCCGGTTCGCGGGCCGCAGCCTGCTCGTCACCGGGTCCACGGGGCTCGCGGCGTCAGCCGTCCGCGCGATTGCCGCCGAGGGCGGCGCCGTGTTCGTGACCTCCCGGACTCCCGACCACCTCGAGGCGCTCGCCGCCGAGGTCCGGGGCGCGGGCGGCCGGTGCGAGTGGCACGCGGCGGACCTGCGGGTCGAGGCGGACGTGGACGCCGTGTTCGCCGCCTTCGACGCAACGTTCGGGCGCCTCGACGGCGTCTACAGCGTGGCCGGCATCTCCGCACGGCGGTTCGGCGACGGACCGGTCCACGAGGCGACGCTCGAGGGCTGGGAGTCCGTGATCGCCGCGAACGCCACGAGCCAGTTCCTGGTGGCGCGCGCGGCCGTCCGCCGGATGCTCGCCCAGGCGCCGGACGCCGCGGGGTCGCGCGGGAGCGTCCTGCTGATGTCGAGCCTGCTCGCGACGCGGCCGGTCCCGGAGCACTTCGCCACCCATGGCTACGCGGCGAGCAAGGCGGCGATCGAGGGGCTCACGCGGGCGATGGCCGCCACCTACGCGCCCGATGCGATCCGCGTCAACGCGATCGCGCCGTCGGTGGTCGCGACGCCGATGAGCCGCCGCGCCCAGGAGGACGAGACGGTGTCGGCCTACCTGGCCGCGAAACAGCCGCTGGCGGGCGGCCCGCTGGACGCCGACGCCGTGACCGCGATCGCCCTCGCGCTCCTCGGTGACGAGGGGCGCATGGTCACGGGCCAGGTCATCGCCGTCGACGGCGGCTGGAGCGTCGCCGAGGGCCCGCGGCCCTAGGAAACCGCCGGCTCAGCCGGGGGCCGGCTCGTCGGCAGCGGGCGACGGCGCGTCGGCAGCGGACGGCGGAGCGATGGCTGCGGGCGACGGCGCGGGCGTCGCGGACCTCCGCCGACGCCGGCGCGGCGGTGCGACCACCGACATCCACCACTCGCAGCTGCACAGCCCGCGCGGGCAGTCCTCGTGGGGGAGTCGTGGCGTCCGCAGCTCATCGGCGATCTTGAACGCCCGGCCGTCGTCCTTGCGGCAAGCCTTGCAGCAGCTGGCGCCGATCAGCTCGGCGTGGGTCCCGGTCGCCGCGTGCGCCCGCAGCTGGGCGGCCGCTCCCTCCCGGTGGAGCGCCACGATGTCGTCGGGCGGCGGCACCGGATGGCCCGCCTCCGCGAACAGGGCCGCGGCCTCCTCGCGGCGCAGCCGTCCGACGTCCGTCCAGTGCTTCGTCCGGCGGGCTTCCTTGACGGCGGCATCCGCCGCGCCGAGGTAGAGCGCCTTGGCGGCGCCAACCGCCTCGGCGGACGGCGGCCGCCCGTCGATGCGCCTGCGCCGAGCCTCCGGCGCGCCCGCGACGCGCGCGAGACGCAGCCACTCGCGCCGCTCGATCGTCCAGCGCAGCTCGTCCGCCTCGCGCTGGCGCTCGGCCTCGAACACGGCGACCGCGGCCTCCGTGAAGTAGACCGTCCGGCCCTCGGTGCGCCGCACGACGATGGGCTCGCGGCACTGCGGGCAGCGCCGGTTGGAGCGGGGCGGCGGGATCAGCCACGTCCCGCACGACGGACACGAGACGCCCTCGAGCTCCTCGATCACCTCGGCACCGGCCGTGACCGGCTCGACCGCCTCCGTGTCCGGATCGTCCGGCGCCTCGTCCCCGGGCGGCTCGGACGGCGCGGTTGGCGTCGGCGCCCGGGCGATCGCGCGCCGGAACCAGTCGACCATGCGTGCCTACCCCCGGCCTAGGACTCCACGACCGGGACGTCGGCCGGGCTGTCGGGCGAAGCCTCGGCGACCGCGGTCATCTGGGTCCGGTTGACGAGCAGCAGATCGAAGTGGCTGACCACCCGCCGGTCGGCCAGCGATCGCGCCGACACCTCCGTCATCGGGATGAACCGCGGGTCGGGCGTGTCGGCGAAGCCCTCGACCGTCATGTCGCGGTAGACGTGGGCGAGCCCCGAGATCACGTGCCCGGGCGTGAACACGAGATACCGCCGGGGCTGCTTCTCGATCAGCGGCCGGTCCTGCGACGCCGCCGTGGCCTGGGGAGACCCCTCGTCGGAGACGTGGGCCATCGCGATGAACGTGACCTCGTCCTGGTTCACGTACAGGACCGGGACGAGGAGCGGCGTCGGGTCGCCGTTGCGCTTGAGCAGCCGGGCGTCCTGGATCCGGATGTAGCCGCGGCTGTGGTTGACGCGGTCGGAGAGCCTCGAGAAGCGGCCGATGTCGATCGTGCCGCCGACCCGGAGGTGCGGTCCGACGAGCTCGATCTGGGCGAGCGCGCCGCCCGAGGTATAGGCGAGGAGGCTGTAGTCCGATGCGTTCTCGTCCCAGCCACCCGCCACTCGCGCCGCCTCCTGGTCGTACCCGGTCCGGTGAGGCGCCGTCAGACGGGGCGCCGGTCGATGGATTGTACGCTCGGGCGCCGCCCGCCCCGGCGCCACCCGTCAGCGCGGGTCGACCCAGCCGGAGCCGCGGTTGACCCGCCTGACCACCAGGTCGTCGTCGAGCTCGACCAGGTGGGCACGCCGCCCGACCTCGATCGCGCCGCGATCCGTGGCGCCCAGCAGCGCCGCCGGGTTGGACGACGCGGCCGCCACGGCGTCGACCAGCGACGTCCCCTCACGGACGAGGTTGCGGACCGCCGTGTCGAGCGCGATGACCGACCCCGCCAGGGTCTCGCTGCCGACGAGCGTGCAGCGCCCGCCGCGGACCTCGACCTCGAGACCGCCGATCGAGGTCCGACCGTCGCCCATGCCGGCAAGCGACAGCGCGTCGCTCACCAGGATCAGGCGATCGGCGGGCTTGGTGCGCGTGATGATCGGCCACACGGCCGGGTGCACGTGGTGGCCGTCGGCGATGAGCTCCACGTAGGCGTCGTCGTCGATGAGGGCGGCGACCGCCAGCCCGGGCGCGCGGTGGTCGAGGCCCGTCATGGCGTTGAACAGATGGGTCGTCGTGCGGCCGCCGGCCAGGTAGCCCGCGCGCGCCTCGTCGAGCGTCGACGCCGAGTGGCCCATCGACGCCGCGATACCCAGCGCGGACAGGCGCCCGATGAGCTCGAGCGCCCCCGGGAGCTCGGGCGCGATGGTCATGACCCGCAGGCCGTCGAGGAGCGGGGTGACCGCATCCGCGCCCAGCTGGGCCGGGGTGCGCAGGGCCGCCGGGTCATGGGCGCCTCTCCGGGAGGGCGCCAGGAAGGGGCCCTCGAGGTTGAACCCCAGGGGCTGCGCGCCGTCGTCGGGCGCCGCCGGGATCCAGGCCCGGACGCGATCGGCGAACCGCGGCAGCTCCGCCTCGGGGAGGGACGGTGCCGTGGGCAGGAACGACGTCACGCCGCGCCGCAACAGCGCGCGGGCCATCCCCGAGAGGGCGTCCGCGTCGCCGGTCGCGTCGTGGCCGCCCCACCCGTGGACATGGACGTCGACGAACCCCGGGGCGAGGTAGGGGCCGGCGGCCGCCGCATCGTCCGGTTCGACCGCGGTGATCCATCCGCCCTCGATCGTGATCCGGCCGGGAACGACGGCGTCGGGCAGCACGAGCCGCCCCGCGACGAGCTCGGCGGTCACGGCTCGCTCGCGTCCGATCGCGTGTCCTCGACGTCGAACTGCACGTCGAGCGCGTAGCGATCGGCGGGATAGCGGCTCTCGGTGGCCTCGACGCGTCGTCCGCGGCCGTCGGAGATCACGCGCCGCTCCACGAGCAGCGGGTCGCCACGCCGGATGCCGAGCAGGCGCGCATCCTCGTGGGTGGCCGCCGCGGCGGTGATGGTCGCCAGCCCGCGCCGCAGGTCGTGGCCGCCCCGCGCCAGCGCCTCGTGGAGCGAGCCATGCTCGAGATCGGCCGTCATCACGCTCGGCGCGGTGCGGCCCACGAGCCGCGCCGTCTCGACGGCGATCGGCTCGCCGTCAGCGCAGCGCACCCGGCGCACGACGACCACGGGCTCGGACGGGACGATGCCGAGGTCTCCGGCCTCGTCCGCGGTCGACGGCCGGATCTCGCGCGCGAGCACGCGCGACGACGGCAGGCGGCCCCGGCGCTCCATCTCGTGCGAGAACGTCATCAACCGGTCGGCGCGACGGTGCGCTGGCGCCTCGGCGACGAAGCTGCCACGCCCCGGGACCCGAACGACCAGGCCTTCGTCGGCGAGCCGCTGCATCGCGTTGCGCGCCGTCATCCGGCTGACGCCGAACTCGTCGCACAGCTCGGTGTCCGAGGGGAGCGAATCGCCGGGCGCCAGCTCGTGGATGCGTTCCCGCAGCGCCAGCTCGATCCGGCGCCAGTGCGGGACGGTTGCCGCCATGGTCATCGTCGCGCGGCCTGTTCGCGCGCCGCGGCGGCGCGTTCGGCCCCGTGAACGGCCGCCCCGATGGAGCCCGCCCACGTGCCGAGCTCGGCGAGGACGACTTCAACGGGCTCGAGCGACGTCGTCTTCACGCGCCGCGCCAGCTCCGCTCGGATGGGCGCGAGCAGCAGCTCGCCCGCGGCCGCGATGCCGCCTCCGATCACGACCCGGTCCGGGGCGATCACGGTGACCATGTTGGCAATCCCGATGCCCAGGTAGCGGCCGACCATGGCCAGCCCGTCGAGCGCCCGGGCGTCACCCTCGCGGGCGCGAGCCACCGCCTGCTCCGCGGTCGAGGTCCCGCAGGCGGCCGCGATCTGGTCGGCGCGCGCGAAGGCCTCGAGGCAGCCGCGGTTGCCGCAGCCGCACCAGGGCCCGTCCGGATCGATCGTCTGGTGGCCGACCTCCCCGGCCGTGCCGTCGTGGCCCTGGAGGACCTTGCCGTCGATCGCGATCACGCCGCCGACACCCGTGCCCAGCGTGAGGCCGACCATCGAGTCGGCACCCCGGCCGGCGCCCAGCCGCAGCTCCGCGAGCCCGAAGGCCCTCGCGTCGTTGATCAGGGACGTGGGCACGCCGAGTCGCTCCCCTACCGGGCCGGCCACCGGCCGGCCATCCCACTCCCCCGGCACGTTGACGAGGAACCGCGTCGTGCCCGCCTCGGGGTCGTACAGGCCGGGCACGCCCAGCCCGGCGGACACCACGCCGGGCCAGTCGTTGCAGACCGCCGCCCCGACCTCGCCCATGCGGGCGACGACCGCGTCGGGTCCCTCGCCGGCCTCGGTCGGGCCCTGGCCGGTCGCCAGCGTGGTCCAGGAATCGCCGTCGCGGGCGACCACCGCCCACTTGAGATTGGTGCCGCCGAGATCGAGGCCGAGGTGCCGGGTGCCGGGGCCGCCGTCGTCCATCGCGGCCGTCAGGCCTCGCCGGTGACCCGGGCGTAGGCCGCCGCGACGACGACGACGATCAGGCCGAACAGGATCTGGCGCA
This sequence comes from Candidatus Limnocylindrales bacterium, assembly GCA_036520795.1. Taxonomy (GTDB): domain Bacteria; phylum Chloroflexota; class Limnocylindria; order Limnocylindrales; family CSP1-4; genus CAIXZV01. Next base: position 1,580 of record DATDJA010000146.1, on the reverse strand, counting down.
CGGCCTCGGGGAAGTCCAGCGCGCCCAGCAGCGCCGAGAGCACGGTCAGGATCAGTGCCCCGACGATCGTCCCCGCATACCCCCCGCGCCCGCCCATGATCGACGTCCCGCCGATGACCGCGGCCGCGACCGACGGCAGTACCGAGGACTCCACGAGCGAGATGCTCGCCGTCTTGACCAGCCCGGCGACGAGGAGCCCGGCGAGCGCCGCCAGCACCGCCGACAGGATGTACAGCGCCACGAGCACCTGCCACACCCGCACCCCCGACAGGCGCGAGGCCACAGGGTTGTCGCCGACGGCGAACAGCAGCCGGCCGAACCCCGTGTACCGCAGGCCGAGCAGGATCGCCGCGGCCACCGGCACGAACAGCAGCAGGCTGTTGGGCAGGAAGCCGATGTCGAGGCCCGAGCCGAGCCACTGGATCGAGTCCGGGAGCTCCACGCCCGAGGTCACCATCGCCAGCTGGTAGGCGGCCATCAGGCCCAGGATCACGAGCCCGATGCCGAGGGTCATGATCAGCGGGTGGACCTTGAACACGCCGATCCCGATCCCGTTGATGGTCCCGGCGAGGACCGCGGCGCCGAGGCCGATGAGGATCGCGACCACCGGACCCTGGCTCGTCGACTGCGTCGCGACCAGGAACGCCGCCATCGAGGCGATCGTGCCGACCGAGAGGTCGATGCCGCCGGTGAGCATCGCGAGCGTCTGGCAGCCGGCCAGGATCGCGAGGGGGATCGCCGCCCGGAGCGCGATGGCCACCCAGTTGGGACTCACCGTGCCGGGCTGGACGAGCTCCAGGACGACGACGAGCAGCACGAGCAACGCCGTCAGGGGGATCAGCGGCCGATCCCGGAACAGGCGGCGCACCGCCGATCCGGCGCTGGGAGCCGGGGCCGCGGCGACTCCCGCCGTCATGGCCTGTTCCGCCGCATGGTGATGACGCTGCCGACCAGGACGACGCTGATCAGGATGACCCCCTGGACGGCCGTGGCGAGGTTGGGGTTGACGTCGAGCAGCGTCAGGTCGGTGCGGACGAGCTGCAGGATCGCCACCGCGACGATGGGGCCGACGACGCCGCCGCGGCCGCCGGCGAGGCTGACCCCGCCGAGCACGATCGCGGCGACGCTCTGGAGCGTGTACGGCCCGGGCACCGGCGACCCTGAACCCGTGCTCGCGATCACGGCCAGGCCGCCGAGCGCACAGAACAGCCCGGTGATCGCGTAGGCGGCGATCTTCGTCCGGCCGACCGACACGCCGCTCCGGAACGCTGCCAGCTGGCTGCTGCCGAGCGCGTACATGCTGAGGCCAAGCATCGACCGCCGGAGCGGGATCCAGATCACGACGACGATGGCGACGAGCACGAGGAGTGCCCGCGGCACCCACGGACTGCCGAGGGAGCCGTTCACGAGGCCCTTGACCCACTCCGCCGCGCCGCCGCCGGGCGAGTCGAGAACGAGCAGCGTCGCCCCGGCCCAGACGAACGCCATCGCCAGCGTGACCACGATGTCGGGGACGCGGGTGACGACGATCAACGAGCCGTTGATCGCTCCCACGGCCAGGCCGAGCAGCAGGATCGCCA
>DATDJA010000145.1:0-2154 GCA_036520795.1 Candidatus Limnocylindrales bacterium | reverse complement strand
GGGCCGCTCGCTCGAGGTGGCCGAGTGCGCCGTCCGCTGGCGCGATGCCGGGGTCGTCGGATTCGACATCGCGGGGCCCGAGGAAGGCTACCGGCCGACCCGCCACCTCGACGCGTTCGACCTCGTTCGCCGGGCGAACTTTCACATCACGATCCACGCCGGCGAGTCGTTCGGGCTGCCGTCGATCTGGGAGGCCCTCCAGTTCTGTGGCGCGGAGCGGCTGGGTCACGGCGTGCGGATCGTCGACGACATCACCGTGCACGACGACGGCTCGGTGTCGCTCGGGAGGCTCGCCGCCTTCGTTCGCGACCGCCGCGTGCCGCTCGAGATGTGCCCGACCTCGAACGTCCACACGGGCGCGGCTGCCTCGATCGCGGAGCACCCGTTCGACCTCCTGCGGCGCCTCCGGTTCCGGGTCACGGTCAACACCGACAACCGGCTGATGAGCGGCGTCTCCGTCTCGTCGGAGTTCGCGGCGCTCGACGAAGCGTTCGGCCTCGGCCTGGGCGAGATGGAGTGGCTGACGATCAACGCCATGAAGTCGGCGTTCGCGCCGTTCGATGAGCGGCTGCGGCTGATCAACGAGGTCGTGAAACCCGGCTACGCGCACCTGCGCGCGGAAGCGTCACGGGTCGCACTCTCGGGCTGAGCGGGCCGATCAGATCCGGAGCGCGAAGGCGACCTCCGACCAGGTGATGGCGAGCCCGACGATGGCGGTCGCCGCCAGCGCGCCGTAGCCGAGCGTCGAGACGATCGCCGGCGCCTTGCGGCGTCGCACGCGGAACAGCCAGGTCGCAAGGGTCGCGACGCCGACCGCGACCAGCGCGATCCCGAGCCAGCGATGCTCCTGGCCGAGATAGCCCGGGATGAACAGCGGGAAACCCATCAGCGCACCCACGGCGGCGATGACCGCGTAGATCCCCGCCGGCCCCGACTCGCGCGCGGTCGCGCGTGGCAGCCGTCCGTCGAGCCACGCGTCGACCAGCGCGACCACGAGGCCCACGAGCATCACGAGCAGGATCAGGATCGCGACCACGACCGGCGCCCGCTCGAGGATCTCGAAGTCGTTGTTCTCGCCCTCGATGATCCCGCGTGAGCCTACGGCGACGGCAAGGGGCATCGCCAGGAGGGCCCGCACCGCGGTGCCGCCGGGAATCCACGGCCGGACGACCACCCACAGGAACCCGACGCCGACCCCGACGATCAGGCCGACGCCGACGAGCGCGAACGTCCCTTCGAAGGTGATCGCGCCGATCCGGTTGCCGTTCTCGGTGAACTCCCCGACGGAGCCGGGGATGGCGACGGCCGCGAGCCGCATGGCCAGGCGCCCGCCGAGCCCCACCGCAAGGATCCCCGCGATCACCCCCGCGACCCCGCCGCGGGTGATGTCGCGCAGGACGTCCCCCGGCGGCCATGCCTCCGCCGCCTCAGCCTGCGTCGCCTCGCCGTGGACCTCGACCGCAGCCGTCATCGGGCCTCACCATCGCGTCACGCTATATCGACATCCGATATAGTCGCCGCCCCAGGCGCCGTGTGTCAAGTCGCCGGCAGCGCGACCACGAAGCGGGAGCCGCCGTAGCCGTTGGCCTCGATCCACACCCGGCCGCCCATGGCCTCCATCAAACGCCGCGCCGCGAACAGGCCGATCCCCGATCCTCGGGAGCGAACCCGATCCACGCGGACGTACGGCTGGAAGACCGCTTCCCAATCGTCGATCGGAACGCCGGGGCCGTCGTCGGTCACGTAGACCTGGATCTCGCCATCCTCGCGCCACACGCCGAGCGACACGGCCTGCTCGGGCGGCGCGTACTTGGCCTCGTTGTCGAGCAGGTGCTCGAGGACCTGGCGGAAGCGCGCATCGTCGCCGCGTGCGACCAGGGCGCCGTGCGGCGGCTCCCAGCGAACGGGCCTGGTGCGGAGCAGCAGGGCCAGCGTGCCGACGGTCGCGGAGATCGCTGTGACGACATCGAAGGGGTCCCGGCGCAAGCCCGTCAGGCCCTCGCCGCGGACCGATGCCAGGATCGAGTCGACGAGGCGGTCCAGGCGTGTCACCTGGTCGGTCGCGCCGGCACGCCAGGTCTCGACGAGGTCACGCGACGTCTCGGCGTCGTCGGAGGCCGCGGCGTCGGCGAGCAGGTCGACGTAGGCGCGCAC
>DATDJA010000144.1:0-5354 GCA_036520795.1 Candidatus Limnocylindrales bacterium | reverse complement strand
TCTCGGTGCCGCCGTTCAAGATCGTGGGCACGATCCACCTCCTGCCGACACAGGGCAACCTCCGCCACGGCCTCACCGAACTGACCGGCCGATTCCTGCCCGTGACCGGGGCGACGTTCTGGTCGGACCCGCTGGGCGAGGCGCGCCAGCAGGCGGCGCTGGTCGCCGTCAATCACCGCCGGGCGCAGATCCTCGCGCCGCACCGGGTCGTCGATCCGTGGGCCGGCATCGATCGATCCGGCGAAGAGGCGGCGACGACCCCGCCGGTGGACCCCGCCTGGCCGGCGGACCCCGCCTGGCCCGACGACACCGTCGCCTGACCGCTAGCGGTCGACGGGGAGGTCGAGCCGGTCGCCCCATTCGGCCCAGCCGCCGTCGTACACGGCGACGTCCTCGTGACCCAGCAGCGTGAGCACGTAGGCGAGCTTGGCCGCGGCGACGCCCGATCCGTCGTAGCAGACGAGGCGGCGCCCGCGGGTGATGTTGGCCCGCAGCAGCAGGGCCCGGAGGTCGCCCGCGTCGCGCAGCCGCTGCGTTCCGGGCTGGTGCATCGCCGCAACCGGCATGTTGACGGCGCCCGGGATGTGGCCGAGCCGCCGGACGTTGCCCTCGTACCCGTGGAACTCGGCCGGGCCCCGGGCGTCGACGAGCAGGACGTCGGGCACGCCGAGGAGGCCGCGAACGTCGGACGTCGTGAGCCGCTCCCGCACCTGGGCGCGCGGCGTGAAGGTGGCCGCCGCGACCCGCACCTCGCCGTTGGCCACCTGGTTCCCGGCCTCGACCCAGGCGGGGAAGCCCGCCTCGAGGATTCGCGCGGACTGATAGCCGTAGGCGCGCATGCTCCACCACACGCGCGCGGCGAAGTACGACAGCGTGTCGTCGTACAGCACCGCGGACGTCCCGTCGCCGACACCCGCACGCGACATGGCGGCGGCCATGCGGTCAGGGGCCGCGAGCAGGAGGGCGTCTCCGCCTTCGGCGGCGTCCACGATCGACGCCCGCCAATCGAGGTGGACGGCGCCCGGGATGTGCCCCGTGCCGTACAGCGTCGACGCGCTGCCGTCGGGACGCCAGCGGACGTCGATCACCCGCAGGTCGGTCCGGCCGATGTTCTCGGCGAGCCAGTCGGGCGTGGCGATGAGCTCGGGGCGGGCGAAGCCGGCCACGAAGAGCCTCCGATCGGGGTGACGGTGCGGGCGGGCGCCGTCGATATGATACGGGCGTGGTCTCCCCGTTCATGCCGGAGCCGGCCAAGGTGGCCGCGATCCGCGCGTTGCTGCCCGCCACGGGCGCCGGCATCTACCTCAACGCCGGGACCGCGGGGCCGATGCCGTCCGAGACCCAGCGGGCGATGGACGAACAGGCACAGCGGGAGCTCGCGACCGGGCGGGCCCACCCGGACATGCTGCCGGAGATCCTCGAGCGCATGGGCGAGGCGCGGGCGGCCCTCGCGGCGGTGATCGTCGCGGGCGGCGACGATGTCGCGCTGACCCACAGCGTCAGCGATGGCCTCAACCTGTTCGTGAACGCGCTGCCGTGGGCGGCCGGCGATCGCGTCCTGACGACCCGCCACGAGCATCCTGGCGGGCTAGGCCCGCTGCTCGCGCTGCGCGACCGTCTGGGCGTCGAGCTGGAGGCGCTCGACATCGGTGACGGTGGCGACGACGAACGGACCCTCGCCGCCTTCACCGCCGCCCTCGAGCGGCCGGCGCGCGCGATCCTGGTCAGCCACGTGCTCTGGACCACCGGCGCCGTGCTGCCGATCCGGCGGCTCGGCGAGCTGGCGCGATCGGCCGGTGTCGTGATGCTCGTAGACGGCGCGCAGGCCGCGGGGGCGACGCCCGTCTCGGTCGAGGAGCTCGCCGTCGACGCCTACGCGATGGCCGGCCACAAGTGGCTCCTGGGCCCCGAGGGGATGGGCGCCCTGTGGGTCCGTCGAGACCTTGCCGACTCGCTGACGCCGGCGCACGCCACGTTCCTCTCGTACCAGACCTTCGACATCGAGCACCCCGTGCTCCAACCCGGCGCCCGTCGGTTCGAGGCCACGAGCTTCCACCGGCCGTCGGTCGTCGGGCTCGCCCGGAGCTGCGGCTGGATCTCGATGTACGTGGGACTTCCCTGGGCCCACGAGCGCGCCGCACGGCTGGCCGGTGCCGCCGCCGACCGTCTCGCGTCGATCCCCGGGGTGAGCCTGGTGACGCCGAGAAAGCGGATGACGACGCTGGTCACGTTCCGCATCGCCGGCTGGCCGGCCGCGACCGCCGTCGCGGAGCTCGGCTCGCGGGCGTTCGCCATCCTGCGCGACCTGCCGATGCTCGACGCGCTCCGGATCTCCGTCGGCTTCTGGACGACGGAGGAGGAGCTGGACCGGTTCGCCGAGGCCGTCGAGCTCCTGGCGGCCCACTCCCCCGAGAGCATCCCGTCGCGACGGACGCTCACGATCCTGGGCAGTGATGACCGGCCCCTCCGCTGACCCCCGGCCGACGGTCGAGGTTCGGCGGCGCGGCTGGTTCGAGGTCCGCTGGCGCCAGTTCCGCCGCGCACCGCGACCCGTCTTCCGGGCCGTGGTCGCGAGCCTGACGGTCGCGACGCTGCTGGGCTGCGCGTTCCTCGCGTACGACATCGCGCTCGACCGGGGCGCCCGGCTGCCCGGCGGGGACCTGCGGCTGCTGTTCCTCACCGCCTACGTGGCGATCGTGGTCGCCGCCGGCGCGCTGATCACCTGGCTCATCGTCCCGCTGCCCACCGGGTCCGGGACACGTCGCGCCACGCGGACGCCATGGAGCGCCGCGCTCGGGCTGTTCGCGGCGGTACCGATCGCGTACCTTGTCCTCGTGGTGCTCCACGAGATCGTGAAACCCCTGCTGACGTGACCCGGTGCGCGTTGGCCTCACCCCGGAGTACGACCATGGGCCTTTCGGGTAGCGAGACGGACCTTTTCAGGCCCGGTATGATCCCCGCAGTCCGACAACGAGTCGGCGACCGAGGACGCTCGTGACCAACGAACAGACCGCACACATCGCGCTCCCGAAGCTCTACGGTGCCCCTGCGTATGCTCGCCCGCCTGTCCTGAAGGTCGTGACGGCGGATCGGCCGTTCGATCCGGACTCGCTGCCGCTGGAGAACGAGCAGACCGAGGAGGAGCGCGAGCTCACCGTCGAGCTCGCGGCGACGTCCTCGTTCGGTGCCGCGATCAGCGATGCGCTGGCGTCGTCACGCGACGGCTCGGAGCTGCGGGGTCGCCCGTTCCAACTCACAGCGATCAAGCGCCGGATACGGCGCGACGGCAAGATCACCCGGCGCTGACCGGCGCTCGCTCACGGCCTGACGGCCGCGCCCGCACCGGCCCGGCCGCCGTGGGGGAGTAGCTCAATCGGTTAGAGCTGCGGGCTTATATCCCGCCGGTTCCAGGTTCGAGTCCTGGCTCCCCTACCACCCTCGCTCGTGCGTCGACGCAGCCGCGCCCGCTCGTGCGCTCAGCCGTGGGTCGCCTCCGCGATGGTCTCGGCGAGCCCCTGGCGCCGTTCGGCTGACAGACCCCGCTGGGCCGGCAGCGCGGCGATCCAGCCCGCGAGCTCGCGCGGCGCGACGACGGCGCAGGCAGATGTCCGTTCGATCCCGCGCTCCTCGGTGACGATCGCGGCGTAGACGCGGACGAGGAAGTCGCGATCGTCGCTGGCGAGCCAGCTGCGGACGCGCTCGGCGTCGCGCGACGCGCGGTCGAGCGGAGCCTCGATCGGGAGCCACCGACCACGCTCGTCGCGGATCTCCCAGCGACTGCCGACGTGGCGGGTGATCTTGGACGGCGGCACGACGGCGATCACGAGGATCCCGAACGGTCCGAGCACGAGCTCGTGCAGCCGGCGGCCGCCCGGGACGTGGACACCGGTCGCGCCCATGTACTCCGGACCCAGCGACTTGACGAGGCGGGCGGTCGCCGTTCGCGGCCGCATCGACGACCAGGTATCGATGATCGCCGCGATCCGGGCGAAGCCGATGATCAGGAACGCGGCGGGAACCACGATGGCAAACGCCCACGCGACCACGCTCGTGGCGGCCTCTGCGACGGACGGGCGGCCGTTCGGGACGAAGGCGGTGACGAGGGTCGTCCCGAGGCACAGCCAGCCGACGAGCAGGCCCACGATGACCAGAAGTCCCGACGTGAAGGCGGAGCGCGCAATGGCGATCCGGTCCGAGCGGGTGATCTGGTTGGGTCCGGCGAGAATCTGCATGCCCCGATGGTCGCCGCCACGCGCGCTCGCGGCGAGTGACCACATCGGGCTACCCGGGAGGCGGCGACCGTCCGGTTCTCCACACCGGACCGCACCAGACTGCCCGCGGGGTGGTGCAAGGGTGCACCGGAATCTTCGGCCCGCCACCTGACACGTAGCTGCGGGCCGGCGGGGGTCCGGTGCGGGGCGTTGCCGCACCGCCGGTCCCAACACGCTGAGGACCCCCGTACCATTGCGGCACGGGATCGGCGCTCCGATGCTCCACGAAGAGCCCTCACGCCCTGAGGGACCCGAGTGGGACTACCTGGTTGCGGCATCACCGGACACCCGTTGGCGCGCTCGTCACCGCGCTGGGCCGACCGTCGGTCCGGGCCGCGCTGGCGTCGCTGCTGCTTGTCGTCGCGCTGATCACCCCGGCCTCGGCAGCGACCGACAGCCACCTCCAGAACCCGGACGTCTCGCCCGGCAGCGGGCATCCCACGACGACGATCACCTTCTCGATCACCTACCGCAGCCAGTACGGCACGAAGCCCGACTGGGTGCGCGTCAAGGTGGGCGGCAAAACCATCGACATGGCGTCGGACGGCGGCACCGACTGGCGCGACGGCGTCCGCTTCTCGGCAACGTCGAAGCTCGACGTCGGCGAGTGGCCGACCCAGTTCGTGACCCAGCTCCGCGACCGCTGGACGTTCGTCACCGATGGGCCCGACGTCACGATCGAGCCCGAGCCCACCCCGAAGCCCACCCCGAAGCCCACGCCGAAGCCCACCCCGAAGCCGACGCCGAAGCCGACCCCCAAGCCGACGCCGAAGCCGACCCCCAAGCCCGAGCCCAAGCCCGAACCCAGGTCGAACCCGACCCCCCGACCGACCCACCAGCCGGACCCGAAGCCAGACAAGCCGGACCCGACCGCGAAGCCGACCCCGAAGCCGGATCCCACGAACGAGCCGACGCAGGCCGCTGCGACGACGTCTCCGAACGGCGCGCCGTCGCTCGAGCCCAATGCGGCGGGCTGGCCCGCCGGCTACGAGAGCCCCGACTCGCAGTACCCGGTCGAGGGCGCGTCCCCGTCCGCCGACACCCTTGCGCCGTCGCCTTCGCCGGACCCGGTGACGGCCGGCG
>DATDJA010000143.1:0-9895 GCA_036520795.1 Candidatus Limnocylindrales bacterium | reverse complement strand
CGAAGACCGCGGTCATGGACGGCGACCGCGGCCGCCTCGCCGTCGTCGGAATAGACGAGCACGCGATCCGGCAGGCGCTCGATGCGATCGCCCACGCCGTCGAGCTTGCCGTCGAGCGCGTCGTGCACGTCCATCGGGAAGCGGAGCTCCGTGACCTCTCGCGTCGAGTACTGCTCGATGAGCTGGCGCGGCGACCCCTCGGCCACGATCTTCGCCTTGTCCATCACGACCAGCCGGTCGCACAGCTGCTCCGCCTCGTCCATGTAGTGGGTCGTCAGGACCAGCGTCACGCCGCGCTGCTTGAGCCGGTACAGGCGCTCCCAGAGCAGGTGACGAGCCTGCGGGTCGAGGCCGGTCGTCGGCTCGTCGAGCAGCAGGATCGATGGCTCATTGATCAGCGCCCGGGCGATCGTCAGGCGCCGCTTCATCCCGCCCGAGAGCGGCTCGACCTTGTCGTTCGCACGCTCGGTCAGCTGCGTGAACTCGAGCAGCTCCTCGGCCCGTCGGGCCGCCTCGGACCGCTTGAGCCCGAAGTAGCGGCCGTAGATCACGAGGTTGTCGCGCACCGACAGCTCGGTGTCGAGCGTGTCCTGCTGGGGCACGACGCCGAGCCGGCCGCGGATCCTCGGCCCGTCGGCGTCGGGATCGAGATCGAGGATCGAGAGCGTGCCCTCGGTGACCGGCGAGACGCACGCGATCATGCGCATGGTGCTGGTCTTGCCGGCGCCGTTCGGCCCCAGGAACCCGAAGCTCTCCCCGGTCGCAACGTCGAAGTCGATCGCGTCGACGGCCGTGAACGTCCCGAACCGCTTGGTCAGGCCACGGGCGTGGATCAGCGGCGCGGCGTCGGGCAGTGCGTGGCCGGGGTCGTCGTGCATGGGCGGCCGATGGTACCCCCGTGCCGCGGCCGGGTCATGTCATGAATCGTGCGCGGCCGCCGCATCGCCGGCGTGGGCGATGTTGTCGAACTGGCGCCACAGGACGACGACCAGGATGGCCGATCCCACGAACCCGAACCAGAACGGGGCGGTCAGGCCGTACGTCCGTGCGAGGAGTCCGCCGATCGGGGTGCCGATGACGATCCCGAGGTAGATGCCGACCGTGTACACGCCCGTCACGCGGCCGAGGACCGCGTCCGGCACCGCCCGCTGGCGGATGGCCGTCGCCGTCGTCCCCCAGACCAGCTCGTGCGCTCCGAACACGACGAACGTCGCCAGCGCGACGACGGGCAGCGTCGTCAGGGCGAGGACGAGATGGGTGAGCGTCTCGATGATCAGGCCGCCGCGCATGATGTCGGCCAGCGAGAACCGGCGCTCGAGGCGGCCGTAGGCGCCGGTGCCCACGATCCCCCCGATTGCGATCGCCGTCGTCAGCAGCCCGTAGCCGACGGCCGTCATGCCGAGGCGTTCGCTCGCGTAGAGGACCAGCACCGACCACGCGGCGCCGAACGTGATGTTGAACGCGACGATGGTGAGCGCGAGCGTGCGCATCGCGGGGTGCGAGAGCAGCCACCGAAGGCCCTCGGCGAGGTCCGCGCGGATCGTCGACCGACCCCCGGGCCGCTCCTCGGCCGGCTCGTGCGCGATCCGGAGCACGAGGATCGCGCCGAGGGCGAAGCAGGCCGCGTCCGTCGCGAACGGGAGCGCCATGCCGATGACGAACAGCGCGGCGCCGATGGGCGGGGCGACGAGCTGGTTGGTCAGCAGGGTCGCGCCCGAGAGCCGGGCGTTCGCGATACCCAGGTCCTCGCGCCGCACGAGTCGGGGCAGGAGGCTGCTGCTCCCGACGTCGGCGAAGGTTTCCGCGGTAGCCAGGGTGAACAGCGCAGCGAGGACGATGGGGATGCTGGCGGCGTCGCTGACGATCGTGGTCGCCAGCAGCCCCAGGACCACGGCCCGCACGACGTTGACCACCGCGACGATCCGCCGCCGGTCGTGCCGGTCGGCAACGACACCGGCGAACAGCCCGAACAGCAGGGGCGGCAGCGTCTGGCTGAGCAGCGTCAGGGAGACGAGCAGCGGATCCTGCGTCAGCGAGGCGACGAGCAGCGGACCGGCGGCGAGCGCCACGCCGTCGCCGATGTTCGTCAGCGTGGAGGCGGCGAGCAGCCAGCGGAAGCCCCGGCCGAGGCGGGCCGGGGCAATGGTCTCGACAGCGCGGGCGAACGGCGATGACACGCCGCGAGAGTACCGGCGGCTCAGTGGCGGGGGACCATCCCCACGGGTGCGGATCCCCCGGTCATGCCCGTGCGGCGTCGCCGACCAGCTGATCCACGGGCCGCTGCCGCGCGGCGACCGCTCGGCCGGTCGTGTCCAATGCCGTGTCGAGGCGCGCGAGGATTGGGGCCGCCTCGAGGCGCGCGAGGATCTGGCGGGCGGCTTCGCCTGCGGCACGGATCTCTGGGTCGTCGGGCCCGAGGAGGAGCACCATATCGAGCTCGCACAGCGCTTCGTCCCAGGCGAGCCCGAGATCACGCCAAGCTCGCAACGAATCGCGGTAGAGCGACATCGCGTCGGCCCGGCGACCCTCCAACGCCGCGACTCCGGCCCGCACGGTCATGAGGTCTGCCTGAAACGCGGCCCCGTGGAGCTCGGATTGCTCGAGGAGCCTGACGTCGTCGATGGCCCCGGCGACGTCACCCGACCACAGTGCGGCCCGGGCGGCCCGGGGCACGGACGTCGGCGCCTCAGCGGCCGCGGCCGCGGCCGCCTCCAGCCACGCGGCCCGCGCGGTCGCCAGGTCTCCGCTCGCGAAAGCCGAGAATCCCTTGGCGACGGCCCGGTTCGCCATCTCCTGCGGGAAGGCTTCGTCACCACCGAGCAGCCGGAATTCGTCGAGGCGTGACTCGATGGGGTCCCCGCGCAGCGCTGCGATCTGCACGTAGCTCACGAGGAGCCCACCCAAATCCGAGCCCTCGAAGTCCTCCGCGAGCGCCGCGGTGAGCTCCGCCATGGCCATCGCCCAGTCGCCTGTACGCATTCCGAACTCGCCGAGGTTCTGGATCATGCCCGGTACCCAGCCCCGGGCACCGAGCCGCCGCGCGAGGGCGAGGCCGTCACGCGACGCCGCGAGCCCCGCGCGGGGATCCCGCCCCGCCAGTGAGAAGGCGCGGTTGTTATCGGCCCTCAGCACCGTCACCCCCAACCCGCTCGCCTCCGCGAGCTCTCGACCCGCGGCGATCGCGCCCAAACCCTCGATCGGCCGGCCGAGCGTGGCGAGGGCCGTGCCCTTCGTCACCAGCGTGTCCGCGACGACGGCCGCGAGGTCGGCGTGCTCGGCCGCATCCAGGACGCGGTCCGCGATCTCGACCGCTCGGCGGTTGTCGTCGGCGAAGAAGTAGGCACGCGCGAGCTGGCCCTCGAGGGCAATTCGGCCATGGCCGAACGGGAGGTCGCCGAATTCGATGACGGCCGGCTCCAGGACGGCCAGGGCATCGGCGACCCGGCCGGAGTCGAGGATGCACCGACCCAGTGCAGCGGTTGCCCGGATGATCCCCGTGAGCTCGCCGAGTTCGCGATACTCCGAGATCGCGCGCCGGAGGTGCGCCTCGGCCGCCTCCCGCCGCGCGGCGGCCGACGCCGCTTCGCCGGCACGCTCGAGCAGGGCAGCCGTCTCACCCTTGTCCGTGGTCACGGCCAGCGCCTGCTCGAGGAAGGTTTGCGCCTGGTCGAAGGATCCGAGGTCGATGGCACGATGCGCCGCCGCCGTGAGCGCGATCCGCGCCTGCGCGCCCACCGCATCGGCCTCGGGGCCCTCCGCGCTGTTCCGGTATGCCGCCAGGTAGTGGCCGGCAAGCCCTCCCGCGAGCTCGTCCGTGTCGAGGCTCTCGAAGAAGCGCGCCGCCGCGAGGTGGCGCACCTTGCGGTCGCGTTTGGCGAGGGCGTTGTAGGCGACCTCCCGGATCAGCGCCTGGACGAAGGCGTATTGACCCCGCTCGGGGCTCCGCGGGTCTGTCTGGAGCGTGAGGATCTCGCGGGTAACCAGCGCACGCAGGCGTCCGGCGAGCTCCTCCTCCTCGAGGCCACTGACCGATGTAAGTCCACCGATCGTGAAGCTCTGGCCGAGAACGGCGGCGTCGGACACCAGCGCTCGATCGGCCGGCGACAGCCCGTCGAGGCGAGACGCGATGAGTGCCGTCAGCGTCTCCGGGATCGCCAGGCTCGTCAGGTCGCCGGTGGGCTGATAGGCACCCCCGCTGAGCGTCAGCTTCCCCTCGGACAGGAGCATCCGCACGGTCTCGACCGCGTACAGCGGGATCCCGTCCGCCCGCTCGACGATCGCGCGCGCGGCGCTCTGCGGCAGGCCGGGCACGAGACCCGCGAGGAGCGCCTGCATCGCATCGGGCGCGAGAGGCTCGAGGAAGATCGAGGTGAAGCTGCGCTTGCCAGCGCCCCAGTCCGCCCTCCGCTCGAGGAAGTCCGGCCGCGCGAGCGTGAGGATGTAGATCGGGAAGGTGCGCGACCACTCCAACATGTGTTCGACGAAGTCGATCAGCCCGCTATCGGCGTGGTGGAAGTCCTCGAACACCAGGACGACCGGCGCCGTCGCCGCCAGGCGCTCGAAGAACATGCGCCATGCGGCAAACAGCTCGTCGCTCGCGGTGCCCCCAGTCTCGAGCCCAAGCAGCGCGAGCAGGGCCTGCTCGATCCAGCGACGCTCGGCCGGGTCGGGCACGTGCTCCGCGACCGTCGCAGCCACCTTCACGCGTGTCGTCTGATCGTCGTCCGTCTCGAGCAGGCCGGCCCGGCGCCGGACCATCTCGCCCAGCGCCCAGAAGCTGATGCCGTCGCCGTAGGCCGGCGAGCGGCCCTCGTGGAACCAGACCGTCTCGACGAGGCCGTCTTCGTACTTCCGGAACTCCCACGCCAGCCGGGACTTGCCGATTCCCGCCGGCCCGATCACGGACACCAGGCGCGCGCGTTGCTCCCGGGCGGTCGCGTGGTACAGGTCCTTGAGCAGCCGCAGCTCATCGTCACGGCCGACGAACGGCGCCTCGAGCGTCTCGGACCGGTTCCGCCCACCGACCTGCGCGATGACGCGGACCGCCCGCCAGGCTGGGACGGGCGCGGCTTTCCCCTTGAGCGCCTGCTCGCCGGCGGCCTCGAAGGCAATCGCTCGGGACGCCGCCCGCTCGGTCCCTTCGCCGACGAGGACGGTCCCCGGCGCCGCGACCGACTGCAGGCGGCTGGCCGTGTTCACGATGTCGCCGGCGACCATGCCCTGGTTCGTCGCGCCGATCGTCACGGCCGCCTCGCCCGTCAGGACCCCGGCTCGAGCGGCGATGCCGGTGCCAAGCCCCTTCACCGCGTCGACCAGCTCGAGCGCGGCCCGGACGGCACGCTCGGCGTCGTCCTCGTGGGCGACCGGAGCGCCCCAGACGGCCATGACCGCATCGCCGATGAACTTCTCGACCGTGCCGCCGTAACGGCCGACGACGTCGCGCGACAGGTCGAAGTAGCGGGACAGGAGCTCGCGCGTGTCCTCCGCGTCACGACCCTCGGCCAGCGTCGTGAACCCCACCAGGTCGGCGAACAGGATCGAGACGAGACGACGCTCAGCGACCGGCGATGCAGGTCCGGCCTGTGCGGCCGTTGCAGCCGCGGGGCCGGCAGGCAGCGGGCGGTCGGCAGGCGCGACCAACCCTGCAACGAGCGGCGAGGCGCACTCGCCACAGAACTTCGCGGTTGGTGCGTTGGTCGTGCCGCATGCTGGGCAGACGGCAGCAAGGCGCGAGCCGCACTCGCCGCAGAACTTGCGCCCGACCTCGTTCTCGGTGCCGCAGCCGCCGCAGATCGACAAACACGTCCCTCTTGACGTCAGGCCGGGAGCGTACCAGTAGCGGGTCGGCGATCGCAGCCCCGGTTCGATGCCATCACGACCGCCGGGGGACGGTCCCGACGTGGAGCGTGACGATGCCGCCGGTCAGGCCGCGCCAATGGACGTCGACGAGGCCGGCCTCGCGCATGATCTCGGCAACCCGCTCCGGCGCGGGGTAGGCGCGCACACTGCGCACGAGATAGCCGTAGGCGTCGCCCTGGCCGGCGACTCGGCCGATCAGCGGCACGATCCGGTCGAACCACCAGCGCATGAACTTCGCGAGGCGGCTGCGCGGCCGGGCGATCTCGAGGCACAGCACACGACCCCCGGGCCGGACGGAGCGGGCCATCTCCTCGAAACCGCGCCGGTAGTCGGGCAGGTTGCGCATCCCGAAGGCGATCGTGGCGGCCTCGAACGAGTCGTCCTCCGTCGGCAGGGCGAGGGCGTCGCCGACGACATAGTCGAGCCCCTCGCGAACGCCGTACTGCCGCTGCGCGATCTCGATCATCCCGGGCGAGATGTCCACGCCCAGCACCCGACCGCCGGGCTGGACCCGCCGGTGAAGGTCGGCCGCCACCTTGCCGGTCCCCGATGCGACATCGAGCGCGCGCATGCCAGGCTGTAGCCCGGTCGACCGCACCAGCCGCCCGCGCCAGTACGGCTCCTGGAACGCGGAGATCGCGAGGTTCATGGGGTCGTAGACCCTCGCGATGCGGTCGAACATCGCGCTCACCTCGGGCGTCGGCGCGGCGTTGCCGGCCTCGGTCGCGGCGCCGGACGGCGCGTGCCCCCCGGACTCGGTGGTGGTCTTCGTCATGAACGCGCCTCCTCGGCGATGGACTGGCGGACCGCGCCGGCGAACCGGGCAGGCTCGGTGATCGGGGCCGGATGCGCGAGGCCGTCGAGGGTGTCGCGCCGGGCCGCGGGGATCCGGGAAGCGAGGGCGTCGGCGATCGGCGCGTAGAA
This sequence comes from Candidatus Limnocylindrales bacterium, assembly GCA_036520795.1. GTDB lineage: Bacteria > Chloroflexota > Limnocylindria > Limnocylindrales > CSP1-4 > CAIXZV01. The sequence continues at coordinate 3,112 of DATDJA010000143.1, read as the reverse complement.
CCGCTCGCTCGCGGAGCCGGTGAGGATCGTGGTCGGGGCCTCGATGTGCGCGAGCCCGTCGGGGTCGAGACCCACGAGCGCGGCGTCCGTGAGCGCCCCGTCGCCCTCGCGAGCGAGGAAGGCGCGGGCCCGCTCCGGAAGGCGGTCCCACGCGGCGTCACCGGCAACCGCGCGCAGGAACGTCTCGGCCGAAGCAGCGGGGCCGCCCTTCTTGTGAGCGTTCGCTGTCTCGGCGGCGAGGGTCGCGAAGCGCGCCTGCGTCGACGGGTCCGCCAGCGGGCCGTACGGCGGCTCCCAGGCGACGAGCGCGAGGATCCGCTCCGGGTGGCGTGCGGCGAGCTCCAGCGCGACGACGCCGCCGAAGCTGACCCCGACCACGATCGCCCGGTCGATCCCGCGGGCGTCCAGGTAGGCGACGAGGTCCCGGACGTGGATATCGACGTCGAGCACGACCGGCCGAGCGAGGCGGGACGTCCCCATGCCGCGCCGATCAATGGCGTGGATGGTCAGGTCGGCGGGTTGAGCGAGCTCGCCGGCAAGCCGGTCGAGCTGGGCGGCGTTCGACAGCGTGCCGGGAAGCAGGACCACGGCCTGTGGCCCCGAGCCGGTGACCCGCCACCCGATCTCGTCGCCCTCGGGTCGGGCGAGGATGCCGGCAGAGGCACCATCGACGAGGGCACGGACGGCGTCGCGCCGGAGCTTGCCGCCGGCGGTCCGCGGCAGCGCGTCGAGGCGGACGATCGAGGCCGGGACCTTGAACCCCGCGAGCCGGTCGCGGCAGGCGCGGAGAAAGGCGTCGTCGCCGGGGTCGGTGGCATCGACGCGCACCACGATCGCGGCCACCGGGACTTGGCCCAGGACGTCGTCGCGGCGCGCGACCACGGCGGCGTCCGCGATCGCCGGCTGCTCGATCAGGACCGCCTCGACCTCGGCCGGTGCGACGTTCTCGCCGCCGCGCACGATCCGGTCGGTTCGGCGGTCGACCACGTACAACCGCCTCTCATCGTCCAGTCGCCCGAGGTCGCCGGTCCGGATCGGGCCGTCGCCCCGCGGTTCGCCGGCGTAGCCCTCGAACCGGGCGGGCGTGGTGACGAGGATCTCCCCGATGCCATCCGCGTCGGGCGTCTCGATCGCAATCGTGACCCCCGGGAGCGGCCGACCGGCGCTCGTCGGCGCCTCCCTCGCCTCCGCGGTCGGGAGCGCGGTGACGCCCGACCCGGCCTCGCTCAGGCCATACGTCGGCACGACGGGCCAGCCCGCGTCGAGCGCCCGCGTGACCAGCGCCGGAGGAATCGTCCCTCCACCCAGCAGGACGGCCCGAAGCGTGGGCGGCGGCTTAGCATCCCCGCATTCGTCGAGCAGTCGCGCGAGCTGCGCCGGCACGAGCGACACGTGGCTCAGCGGCGGCTCGCTGCTCAGCGCTTCGAGGATCGCCGCCGGTTCGGCACCGGACACGATCCGCATCGGGACACGCCCGGCGATCGCGCGCCACAGCACGCCGAGCCCGGCGACATGCCCGAGGCTGAGCGCGAGGAGCCATCCCGTCGCCGGCGGCAGTGCAGCGAGCCACGCGTCGGCGCTCGCCGCCAGGGCGGCACCGGACAGGACGACGCCCTTCGGCCGCGCGGTCGTGCCGGAGGTGAGCACGACGACCCCGGGGCCGTCGTGCGCGGCGGCATCGAACACGCCCACGGCCGTCGCCCGCTCGGCGGCCGTGAGGCCCGGCGGCACGATGGCGGCCACCCCACCGGCGCGGACCACGCCAAGGATGGTGACGACCGCGTCGATGGATGCCGTGCCATCGACGACGACCATGCCGCCCGCGGCGGCAGCGCAGCGGCGGTCGAGCTCGGCCCACGACACCACGCTGCCGCCGTCGAGCAGGGCGACCGCCTCGTCGTCCGGCGACGCGGTCATCCCACCGCCTCCACCGCTTCGGCGCGATAGCGCGCCAGTGCGTCATCGTCAATCTCGATCCCCAGCCCGCCAGGCCCGGGACGGTCGGGCAGCCACATCCGCCCATCGTCGACCACGAGCTCCTCGCGCAGCAGGTCGTGTTCGAGCACGCCGGCCGTCGCCAGGCCATGGTCCGGCGGTTCGTTCACGACCGGCATCCCCGCCGCCATGGCCAGCGCCGCGGCAATGCCCACGCCCGTCTCGAACAGGGTGCTGACCACGACCGGCACCCGATGCTCGACCGCCAGCTCGGCGATCGCCGTGCCGACCACGAGTCCGCCGACCCGCGCCGGCTTCACGACCAGCACGTCGACGGCGTCGGCCTCGAGGAGCTCCCGCGCCGCCCTGAGCGAGCCGACCGTCTCGTCGGCGGCGATCGGCACCCGGACGCGGCGCCGGAGGTCCGCCAGTGCGGCCGGGTCGTCGCCGGCCAGCGGCTGCTCCACGTACTCGAGGTCGAACCGGGTCACGGCCTCGAGCCGCTCCTCGGCGGTCGCCGCATCCCACGCCCCGTTCGCGTCGAGCCGCAGCCGCACGTCCGGCCCGATCGCGTCGCGGACCGCCCGCACCCGATCGACGAGCACCTCCGTCTCCCGCTCGGCACCGGCCTTCAGCTTGAGGGTCGTGAACCCCGCTGCGACCGCCTGCAGCGCGGCCTCCATCGAGGGCCGGGGGCCGAGCAGCGGCAGCACGGCGTTCACGCCAATGCCCTCGCCATCGGCGCGGAGGGCCGGCAGCGGGACCCCGTCGAGGTCGAACCGGGCGCCATCGAGCCCCGCCCGCAGCGCCCGTCCCGGCCGTCCGTGTCCCTCCAGCTCGTCGCCGGTCGGCAGGACGCCGCCCGCCGCCATCGAGACCGCCTCGCGCACCAACGACTCGAGCACCGTCCCCGCGACCTCGCCATCGTCGGGCTCGACCACGGCTTCCCCCAGGCCGACCCGGCCGTCGGCGTCGGTCAGCCGCAGGATCCATGCCTCACGCGCGTTCCACATCCCCGCCGCCACCGGGAACGGCCGGCGGAACCGGACGGTGACGCGGTCGGCCCGACGCGAAACGATCTTCGTCACGCCGACGGCCCTCCGTAGGCGGCGCCGGCCAGCGCGAGTCCGACCGCGAACAGGACCGAGAAGGCGAACGCGAGCCGGGCGGTCCCCTT
>DATDJA010000142.1:0-3527 GCA_036520795.1 Candidatus Limnocylindrales bacterium | reverse complement strand
CAGGTCGAACAGCTCCATCGCGAACCGGATGTCCGGCTTGTCGTTCCCGTACCGCTCCATCACCTCGGCGTAGTCGAACACCGGGAAGGGCACGGCGCGGATCGGCCGTTCGGGCACCGTCGCGCGGGTGACGTCGATGACCATCTGTTCGACGAAACGCGTGACCGTCGCCTCGTCGACGAAGCTCATCTCGAGGTCGAGCTGGGTGAACTCGGGCTGGCGGTCGCCGCGCAGGTCCTCATCCCGGAAGCAGCGGGCGATCTGGAAGTAGCGGTCGATGCCGCCGACCATGAGCAGCTGCTTGAGCTGCTGCGGGCTCTGCGGGAGCGCATAGACCGTGCCCGGCTGGAGGCGGCTGGGGACGATGAAGTCGCGCGCCCCCTCGGGCGTGCTCTTGATCAGGTTTGGTGTCTCGACCTCGACGAAGCCGTTGGCGTGGTGGACCTCGCGGATCGCCTGGACGAGCCGGCTGCGGAGCAGCAGGCGACTCGCCATCGGCTCGCGCCGGATGTCGAGGTAGCGGTAGCGGAGCCGGAGGGCCTCGTCGATGGGTGCGTCCGGATCGTTGACGTAGAACGGCGGCGTCTTCGCCTCGTTCAGGATCCGTACCGTTCGGGCCTGGAGCTCGACCCCACCGGTCGGGAGCTTCGGGTTCTCCGTCCCGGGCTGGCGCAACGCCACCTCGCCCTCGAACGCGACGACGAACTCCGGGCGCAGCCGGGCTGCGATCTCGCTCGCTGCGGGCGCGTCGCCGGCATCGATCACGACCTGGGTGATGCCGTGCCGGTCGCGGAGGTCGATGAAGGTCAGCTTCCCGTAGTCGCGCCTGCGGTGGACCCAGCCGGCGAGGCTGGCCGCCGTCCCGGCGTCCGCGGGTCGCAGCGCGCCACAGGTGTGCGTGCGGTACGGCGTGGCGAGCGAGGAGGCTTCGGCGGGCACGGCGAACGGACTCCGGACTGCGGCTGCGACGGGTCCCTATCGTATGTCACGTCCCTGCCCGCGGCGGTCGCGCAACCAGGCTCCAGCCGCGGTCGCGCTCGGGTACCGTGGCGCGAATGGCGGACCGCATCGACCTCCTCGGGGTCCTCCGCGACGGCCTTCCCGGGCGCGCCGCCGAGCCGCGCCACGTGGTGGTCGTCGGCGCCGGCATCGCGGGCCTGACGGCGGCGCTGCTGCTCAAGGAGGCCGGCCACCGGGTCACGATCCTCGAGGCGCGCAACCGCCTCGGCGGGCGGATCTACACCTACCGAGGGTTCGCGGGCCGGATGTACGGCGAGTTCGGCGCGATGCGCTTCCCCAAGCAGCACCACCTCGCCCAGCACCTGATCCACGACCGGTTCGGCCTTGCCACGACGCCGTTCGGGATGGAGGATCCGGACACCTTCGTCTACCTCAACGGCCGCCGGGTGCGGCGCGGCGAGTTCACGCCGGAGAGCTTCGAGTTCGGGCTGCCGCCCGGCGAGCGCGGGCGCGACCCGGCAGCCCTCCTGCACGACGCGATGCAGCCCCTGATCGACCTGCTCGCGCAGCCGGGCGGCTGGGAGGCGCTGATCGAGCGCTACGACCGATACTCGCTGCTCGGCTTCCTGATCGAGCGCGGGCTCAGCGAGCCGGCGATCTCGCTCCTCGGCCCGCTGTTCAACCTCGAGGGCCGCTTCCACTTCTCGCTGGTCGAGTGGTTCTCGCACTGGCACGAGGACGTGTTCGGGGACCTCGAGTACATCGACGACGGCGCCGACACCCTCGCGAACGCCTTCGCGCCGGCGCTGCTCAACGACACCCGGCTGGGCGCCGAGGTCCACGCGATCGAGCAAGGCCCCGACGGGGTCGTCGTCCGCTATCGGGACAACGTCGGCACCCGGGGCACCGTGACCGCCGACGAGTGCGTGCTGACCGTCCCCATGGTGCTGCTCCGGCACATGGAGATCGAGGGCCTCGACGTCGACAAGTGGTTCACGATCCGCAACGTCTACTACGGCCGCGCCCACAAGATCTTCATGCAGTTCAGCCGCCGCTGGTGGGTCGACGACTACGCGATCACCCACGGCGTCACGGTCACCGACCTCGCGATCCGCAACGTGGTCTACACGCCGGCGGGCCAGGACCCGGCGATCGACAAGGGCGTGATCATCGCGTCCTACGCCTGGGAGCAGGACAGCATGGCCTACAGCATGCTCGACGAGAGCCAGCGCATCGCGCAGGCGCTCGAGGACCTGGCCAAGATCCACCCCGAGGCCCGGGATACCTTCGAGTTCGGTGTGTCGCATGACTGGGCGCTCGACCGCCACGGCGGCGGGATCGGCCCGCTGTTCCGCCCATTCGAGATGACCAGTCGCTTCTACGACGACATCGTGCGACCCGTCGGCCGGGTCTGGTTCGCCAGCGACGCCTGCGACCGGCGGGCGCGGCGCTGGATCGAGGGCGCGATCACGTCGGCGGTCAAGAATGCCGCGGCGATCCACGCGGGCATGCGCGACGAGCTGCCGGTCGCGGACGAGCAGTGACGACGCCGGACGAGGTCCCGCCCGTCACGACGCCGGTCGACCCCGACATCCTGGCGACCGCGGGCGCCGGGCTCGACGCGCGGCCGTACGCGCCCAAGCGGGTCGTGGTCGTCGGCGCGGGGCTCGCTGGCCTCGTCGCCGCGTTCGAGCTCAAGCAGCAGGGCCACCAGGTCACGGTCCTCGAGGCCCGTCGCCGCGTCGGTGGGCGGATCTTCACGCTGCGCAACTTCGCGCCGGGCCTGTACGCGGAGGCGGGCGGCATGCGCATCCCCCGGGCCCACGACCTGACCCTCCGCTATTGCGAGCTGTTCGGCCTGCCGCTGCGGCCGTTCGTGATGGGCAACCCCAACGCCCTGGTCCACCTCGGCGGGAGGCGGATGACGAAGGCCGAGGCCGACGAGGACCCGGCGCGTCTCCCGTTCGTGCTCGGTGATCACGAACGTGGCCGGACCGCGGATGCCTTGTGGGAGTCGGCGATCGGCGACCTGCGGCTGATGGTCGAGCACGACGGTCCCGCCGCCTGGGATGGGATCGTGCGCGACTACGACGAGTACTCCCTGTACGAGTTCCTGCGCGCGAAGGGGTGGTCGAAGGGCGCGATCGAGTACTTCACGGTCATCAACTTCCTCGAGGCCGACATGCACAACTCGCTGGTCGAGATCCTGCGCGAGGACCTCGGCGGCGCGTACGTGGACATGCAGGAGATCGCGGGCGGCATGGACGCGCTGCCCAACGCGTTCTTCGCCCAGCTCGGCGACGAGGTGCACTTCGGGGCAAACGTGTTCGCGATCGACCAGGACCCCGACGGTGTGAGCGTCCACTTCAAGACCGAGGCGGGCCGGTTCGTGGCCCACGGGGACTTCGCGGTCCTGACGGTCCCGGTCTCGGTCCTGCGCACGATCGAGATGCTGACGCCGTTCAGCGCCGGCAAGCAGCGTGCGATCCGCCAGCTCAACTACCACGCGTCGACCAAGATCCTGTTCGGGGTGCGGGAGCGGATCTGGGAGGACGACGACGGGATCT
>DATDJA010000141.1:0-6215 GCA_036520795.1 Candidatus Limnocylindrales bacterium | reverse complement strand
AGGATCGCGGTCAGCCGGAACCGGTCCTGGACCGGGATGTCGAGCAGGAAGATCAGCAGGCCGATGAAAACCGTGCCGCAGTAGCCGATGCCGGTGCCGATGCCCGACAGCCTGCCGCGGTTCGCCGGGGTGCTGACGGTCTTGAGCGTCGCGTCGTAGTAGATCAGCGCGGCCTGGTAGGCAAAGTTGGCAACGATGAACAGGGCGACGCCAAGGACCGGCGGCACGTCCGCGATGAAGAACGTGGCGCCGATGCACAGCGCGGTGAAGGCGAGCAGGAAGGGCATCCGCCTGCCTCCCCAGTCGGAAAACGCGCCCAGGATCGGCGACACGGCTGCGTTGAGGGCGACGCTGACGATCACGGCGAGCGACAGGACGACGTTCCCGTCGCGCTCCCCGAACTGGTTGTCGTTGACCAGGTACAGCCCGATCGCACCGGACACGACGGCGAACGAGAACATCGTGTTCGCGAAGTCGTACAGGGTCCATGCGCCCTGGGCGAGTGGACGGTGGTTGGGGTCGCGGTCCAGCGGGACGGCTGCGGTCGCCGCGGGGACGGTGGGCGCCGTCATCGTCACTCCAGCTTGGGCGCAGGGACCATCATCAGGGGCCCGCACGGCCCGCTGTCGATGCGGCGGATCATATAGGCCTGACGGCCGGCCGGAGTAGCATCCCCGCCATGGCCGTCGACAACCTCGTGACCCAGGTCGCCGCCAGGTGGCGCCCGCAGCGCCCCGGCCGGCGCGGGCCGGGGCAGATCGTGGACCCGCTCGTCGAGCCCGAGTGGGGCGGTGCCCGCGTCGTCGCAGCGATCACGCCCAACGAAGCGGCGCTCTATCGCGACGGCCAGGAAGTGGCGGTCCCCGAGGAGATGCTGCAGGCGATCCTCGACGGCTTCGGCGCGATGGACGCGCTCGTGGAGGGCCACCTGACGACGGCGGCGCTGCGGACGGGCGAGGGCGCCCTGCCCCCGCCCACCACGATCGAGCGGCCGCCGATTCTTGTCCCCCGGTTGTTCCGGCCCAGCGTCAAGGACGACCCGTACGTCGTGAGCCGCGACCACGAGGCGGAAGCGGCCAAGCTCGAGCCGGTGACGATCGACGCGCTGGCGAGTGGCGAGCGGCACGCGTTCGTGGCGACCGACCTGCTGTGGCTCGACGGTCAGTCGATCGCCGATGTCCCGCTGCTCGAACGGAAGCGGCAGCTCGAGGCGGTCCTGACCGAGTCGTTCCTGGTCCGGGTCACGACGTTCGTGCGAGCGTCGGCGATCATGACGCTCGTGTCGTGGCGCATGCTCGGGTTCGGCGAGATGTCGTACCGCGCCTCGAACAGCCGCTACCTGGCAGGCGAGGTCAATCCCGACTGGGCGATCGCCAAGACCCCGGATGCGCCGACGCGTCTGCCGCAGGCGACGGCGCCGCGCTAGCCGCCGACGATGACGCGGATCAGCCCCGGATCGGGTTGATCCAGTACATCCAGGCGAAGATGGCGAGCCCGAAGGCCAGCACGCCGATCGTCACGCCGATCAGCAGCGCCAGGTTGCGTCGCCCGCGCTCGGCCGGCGAGTCCGAAGCGGCGAACGGTTCGCTGGGCGTCGTCATCTGCGGTTCGTCGTCGCCCCGGGTCACGGAAGGACGAGGTGCACCGGGTTACCGATGATGTTGACCGTCCACGTGGTGACGTCGTTGGACTGACCGGTACCCGTCATGTTGTAGCGGATCTTCCACCATCCGTCGGCCGGGGCGTCGTAGAGCGGCGGGATGGTCGCGCGGAGGATCAGCCAGCAGCCGTTGAACGTGCCGTTCGTGTTGCCGACGTTCGTCTCCACCTCGGTGCCCGAGCCGGTGAGCGCGCCGCAGGTGGCCCGCCCGCTGTTGGACGTGCCCTGGGCCGCCGTGTAGGTGAAGTTGGTCGCGCCCCACGTCGTGTCGCTGGTCGGCATGAGGATCTGCATCTTCGCGTTCAGCGGCCTGGTGTCGCCCGGGTCCCAGAGGTGGATCTCGATCGTCTTGCCCGCGTGGACCTTCTCGATCTGGGCCAGGTAGAACTCCGACGACACGGTTCCCGAGCCGGAGGCGGTCAGCGGCGTGAAGGCCTGCATCGCGCCAAGGCCGTAGACCTTGGGTGCCGTACCCGAGGCGCTCGTGTAGATCGCGAAGCTGTTTTCGCCGTTGGTCCCCGTCTGGGCTGCGGCATCGGCAGGATCTGTCGACGTGGTGTGGATCCGATAGACGTGCCCGTTCAGGCCGCCATCGAGCCCGGAGGCGAGCCGGAACCAGCGGTTGTGGTAGTCACGTCCGTCGTGGAAGCGGGTGTCGGTGTTGTACTTGCAGTCGTCCGTTCCGCTCCCGCTGCCGCCCATCGTGGTGTCGGCGCCGCTCACGTCGCGGAACAGGTCGTCGGAGCTCGCGAGGAGCGTGTCGTCGGACAGGTCGTAGAGCGTGTCCTCCATGTCCCACAGCTCGTAGAACGTGCTCACGCCGTTGGTGCCGTTGAACCACCTGTCGCCGGTCCCCTTGCCGACCGACACTTGGCAGAAGACAGGGTCGTAGACGTAGACCGAGCCACCGGTCGCGCCAGGGGCCATCTCGACGGCGTAGTTGTAGTAGTTCTCGCCGTCGTAGCATGCTCGCTTGCCGGGGTCGACCGTGTCGCAGGTCGGCGCCGCGGTGCCGGTCGCCGTGTCGTAGAAGGGCTGGAAGGCGTCACCGTTGACGTTCTCGGCGCCCTGGGTGTTCAGCGTGCCCCAGAAGCCGCGCGGGTTGAGGTCCGCGCCGTCCGCCTCGTAGCAGTTGGGCGTGCCGGTCGTGCAGGCCGTACCCGGGCCCTCGAGCAGCTTGTCCGCGAGGTTGGTCGTGGTCGTCTGGGGGACCATGACGGTCCGCGTGGTCGACCAGGTGGCACGAACCTCGAGGTGGTCCAGGAGCAGGCGGGTGCCCGCGGTGCCGCAGCCTTTGCTTGCCGTGACGCGGACCCGGAACTGGCCATCGGCGAGGTCGCCTGTGTTCCAGGAGTGGCCCGGCCACACGGAGAAGGACGAACCGCTGCCCAGGGTGGCCGACGTCGCGGCGCCAGTGGTGAGCAGCGTGAGGCGGTTGGGCTGCGGGCTCCCCGACGGAGTCGTCGACCAGTTGTTGCCGTTGTCCCACGACAGGTTGACGGTGAACCGGTTCGTGGTCGAGGCACACGCAGCGGACAGCCTCGCGTTGTTGAGGTTGACCTCGATGCCCTGGAGGGACCCCAGCGTCTGGTCCGGAGCCATGGCCGGCGCGGTGATCGCGAAGCTCGCCCACTGCTGCGCCGTGTTGGCGCCGCTCTGGTAGTAGGCCGACTCCGAGTCAGGGACCTGGACCGACCCGGCCATGGTGGACGTCGCTGGCGTGAACGACCAGCTCGACGAGCCTGGCGCGGTCGTTGGCGTCATCCAGCCGGAGTCGACGCTCGGACCGGGGTTCTGCTGCGGGACCATGACGGTGGTCGACGACGTCAGGCCGCGCGTCAGGCCGAACACGCCGTAGTAGTTCTCGGGGCTGCCCATCGGCACGGGCAGTGCGAAGTCGGCCTTGGCCTCACGGCCGCCGGGGAACGAGTTCAGGCCGACGACGCGGGAGAAGAACGTCCCGACCGGGCCTGTGATGGTGACCTTGAGGCGCCGCTTGTTGAGCGGATCCTGGAGCGGCGTGACGGCAACACCGTCGATCCCGTCGGAGAAGCCGTTCTTGACGGCCTCGGCCTTGGCGGTCGTGTACGCCGTCGAGGGGTCGCCGGGCAGCCAGACCACGCCGGCGAGGGCCGCCGCGTCGGCGGCACGCTGCATGCGCTGGCTCACGGTCCAGTACCACGCGACGTCGACGACGACCGCGCACAGCGCCATGAGGGCGATCATCGCCCCGGCGAAGATCACGATGATCTGGCCCTGCTGGCGCGCACGCACCCGCTTCGAGCCGGCCGCCTCCGTCGTGGGGGCCATGTCCTGGCGCGTCGCGTTCGTCTCGATCTCAGTCATCAGGGTTGTCGCTCAGCTCGTGGGGTTGAGAGCCATGACGGTCTTGTCTTCCATCGACAGCTGCGTCCAGCCGCCGCCGCCGAAGAACTGCATGACGCCGGCGAGGGGCGTCACCGCGTGGTAGCGGTAGACGACGGCCACGCCGATCGAGTCGGGGCCGGACGCCTTGTTGACGCGGGTGCAGGGGTTCCAGAAGTTGGACTTGGCGCCGACGTACGCGAAGTGCAGGTCCCAGCCGCTGGTCGTGCCAGGCTCCCAGACGTTGACGGGGCCCGCTTCGCCGCCGCTCGACGTGGCCTTGTAGATGCGGATCTGGAGCACGTCGTTGAGGTTCTGGACCGGCGAGCCGGGCGACCCGAGGACGCGCTCGACGGCCTCGACGATGTACTTGTCGACGTCGCCGCAGCCGGACGTGAGCTTGGAGCCGTTGGCGAGGGCGGCGCCGGCGCGCGCGCCTTCGCGCGTGCCGTACTCGAGCGTGAGGTGGTGGTCGAACGCGAACCCGAACTCCAGCAGCCCGAGGAGCAGCATCGTGAACAGCGGCACGAGGATCGCGAACTCGACCAGGCTCTGGCCGCGCTCTCGGCGCCGGTCGCGGCGCCGTCGCAGAGCGGCGATCACAGGACCGGCTCCATGCGCATGGAGTTGGAGCGGAACACGTCGAGCCAGGAGCTGATCGCCTGGCCGATCGGCGTCTTCCACAGGTAGCGGTAGGTCACCTTCACGCCGATGTGGTCGATCGGGCGGTCGGGATCCTCGCAGCCGGCCAGGATGTTGCAGCGGTCGAGCGCGTCGTAGTCGTTCTGCCCCTGCTCGTAGGGCATCGGCCGGATGGTGCCGTCGGGGAACCTGCAGTCCATCGACCCGGTCCGCGTGTAGATCGTCGAAGGCCCGATGCTGCCGCCCGAGTCGGTGCGGTAGATCTCGACCTGCTGGATCTGGTTCGGGTCGCCGGGCGCGCCCATGTCCGACTCGACGGTCTGGAGGATCACGCAGTCTGCCCCGAGGTTGTTCCCGGCTTCGGCGCCCGCGAGGGCCGCGTCGCGGGTGGTGAAGTCCGTCGCGAGCACCGCGTTGAACGTGAACGCGAACTCGACGAAGGAGAGGAGCATCGTGATGAAGATCGGGATCACGAGGGCGAACTCGACGACCGACTGACCGCCCTGGCGGCGGCGCCTCGCAGCCGTCGCGCCGGCCGGCGCCACTCGATCTCGCCGGGGGAAGAGCTTGCCCTGGGGCATTCGCACGCTATACCTGACTGACGGTGGGGGCCACTTGGGCCTGGGGACTCAACTATCCGTACCGCCTTTGCAGGCTAGTTTTCAACGGTGCGCCGCGACACACGACCATAGGGGTCGACGGGTCGTGACGATGGTCCCGGGACGCCGGCGGCGAACGGGTGCCGAGCCGTCGTCCCGGCGCCGCCCGCCCGCGGGGTACGCGCCGGTGGTAGGGTGGCAACGTGCCCCCGACGACACTGACGCCCGCCATCCGGGACGAGATCGCCCGGCTCGGGCGGGCCGACATCATGGTCGGCATCCCGAGCTTCAAGAACGCCGCGACGATCGGGTACGTGGTCCGGGCGGCCCACGCCGGGCTCGTCCAGTACTTTCCGGAGCTGAAGCCGGTCCTCGTCAACTCCGACGCCGGCAGTCCCGACGGGACGCAGCGCGTCGTCATCGAGACCGAGCCGCCGGACTACGTCGAGTCGATTCTCCTCGTCCGCCCGACCAACAAGCTCGACCGCGTCACGATCACCTACCCCGAGATCGACGGCGTCGGCGGCAAGGGTGCGGCCCTGCGCACGATCTTCGAGATCGCGGCGGCGCTCGAGGTCCAGGCGCTGGTCGTCGTGGATAGCGACCTGCGCAGCATCGTGCCCGAATGGATCGAGCTCCTGGCAGGCCCGATCCTCAAGGGCGGCTATGACTTCGTCGCCCCGCTCTACGCCCGTTACAAGTACGACGGGACGATCACCAACACCGTCACCTACCCGCTCACGCGCGCGCTGTACGGCCACCGGATCCGACAGCCGATCGGCGGCGACTTCGGGGTCAGCGGCGATCTCGTCCGCCACTACCTCGAGCTGGATGACTGGACCGACGACATCAGCAAGTTCGGCATCGACATCTGGATGACGACGTCGGCGCTGACGGGCGGCTACGCGGTGTGCCAGGCGCGCCTCGGCGCGAAGGTCCACGACCCCAAG
>DATDJA010000140.1:0-4074 GCA_036520795.1 Candidatus Limnocylindrales bacterium | reverse complement strand
GTCGCCTGCTCGACGAGGGTGGCCGGGTACGTGCTCCCGTCGTGGAGCTCGACGCTCAGGCTGGTGCTGTTCTCGGTGACGTGGCGGTTGGTCAGGATGTAGCCGTCGGCGGTGAGGATGATCCCCGAGCCGATGCCCCGGGTCGGCTGGCCGAAGGGCGAGAACCGGTCGGTCGACATGCCGTCGGCGGTGATCGTGACGACGGACTCCTTGGCCGAGGCGACCATGGCGGTGAGGTCCTCCGCGCTGACGGTCGTGGACCCCGTGCTCGTCGTCCTCGCGGTGCCGGCGCCGGCGCCCGATGCCGCGGCCGGCGCACCCGGGAGCAGCTGGGTCACGACCGCGGCCGTGCCGCCCGTCGCGAGCACCGCGCTGAGGGCGGCCGCCGCGACGAGGGCGCCGATGCCGCGGCCGCGCGGCCGCTCGGTCGACCGGGCCGTGACGACGGGGCTGTCCGTGGCCGGCAAGGCGTTCGGCGGGGCCCAAGTCGTCGAGGGTGCGGGCGGCGGCGCGAACCGCGGCCGGAACGGGTCGGGTTCCGGGTTCGCGGGTTCGAACGGGTGGGTCATCAGGGTGCGCTCCTGAAAGCGATGCGGCTCGATTGCACCCAGTCAATGCCCGTCGCCTGAGACTGGCGTGAGAACCGCCGTCAGCCGGCGAGCTGGGCGGGCACCAGGAGTTCGTCGACCAGCGGCGTCCACACGACCCGTGCATCGCGGGTGATGGCCAGGCCGCCGAAGCCGGGCTGACCCGCGATCCAGTCGAGCCCGCGCTCGCCCATCGCGAATGCGGCGGTGGCGTACGCATCGGCGAGCGTGAGGGTCGGTCCAACGACAGTGAAGCTGGTCAGCCCGTCCGCGACCCGGCCGGTGTGGGGATCGCGGATGTGGCCTCCACGCTCGTACAGCCCGGACGTCGCGACGGCGAGGTTGGAGACCGAGAGGACGACCGCAACGCGGTCACGCGCCTCGGGATGCCGGATCCCGACCCGCCACGGAGACCCATGCGACGCCTCGCCGGCCGCGAACACGTCGCCGCCGGCCACCACCTGCACATTGCTCGCGCCGGCGAGCCGCAACAGGCTGATCGCCTCGTCGACGGACCACCCCTTGACGATCCCCGTCGGGTCGAGGCGGCCGTCGGGCCGGTGGCGGCGGGCGTCGAAGTAGCCGCCGGTCCGTTCGCGAACGGTCTCGGCGAGCGTGACCATCGCGCGAACATCGGGGCTGGCGTCGTCGAGGCGAAGGGCTCCCACGGCGACCCGGCTCGCCTCACTCTCGGGACGGAACAGGCTGAAGCGACGGTCCACATCGTGGAACCAGGCCATCGCGTCGTCGATCGCCGCGCGGTCGACCAGCGGACGCCGGACGTCGATGCTGACGGTGGTACCCATCACGGGTTCGACGCGGACGATCCGTGTCGGGACGCGGGCCGAAGGGCGGGCGGTGGTCACCGCAAGTGCCCGTCAGCCGGTGAAGCCGGCATCGTCGAGCGCCGCCTGGAGCGAGCGGGCGTACGCGTCACTGGTGTAGGTCGCACCCGAGACGCCGTCGATGTTCGCACTCTGCGCGGTGAGGGCCTGGCTGCTGAGCATCGACTCGACCTCGCGCGAGATCTGGCCGGAACGGCCGCCCGTCGGCAGCTGGAGCGCGGTCACGTCGGTGATCTGGCCGCTTTCGATCGTCACCTCGACCTGGACCGGACCGTAGCGAGTGCCGACCGTGGGACCGTCGACGGTCGCGCCCGCCGCGGGTGCCGGGGTCGCGTCCGAGGTGGTCGAGGAACCTGTCGTGCTCGAGGAACCCGTCGTGCTCGAGGAACCGGAGCGCGCGACCGGCTCGAGGGTCGAGGCGGCGCCGGGCGTCTGGAAGTTCAGAAGCAGGACGAGCGCGAGCGTCGTGAGGCCCATGGCGAGGGCGCCGCGTTTCGGCATGGGATCGATCTCCCGGAGCGTTGTGTCCGCAGGTCGCGAGACGGTGTGTTCTGCGCTCAGACTTGAGGAGGCCGCTGAGAGGGTCGTGAGAGCCGCAGCCGCGGCGCCAGCTCAGTACGCGAAGCGCTCCGAATGCACCTGACCACGCGGCACGCCCAGGTCGGCGAGGGCCGCTTCGACGGTCCGCATCATCCCCGTGGGCCCGCACAGGTAGACGTCCTGGTCGGCGATCGCCGGCACGAGTCGCGAGATCGTGGGCGGATCGAGCACCGGCTCTGGCAGATTGCTGCCCTGGCCCCTGGCGTGGCGCGACCCCACCAGGTAGTGGACGCGGGCGCCGCGCAGCGACGCCAGCGCCTCCAGCTCGTCGCGGAACACGAGATGGCGTGGATGTGCCGCGCGGTAGATCAGCGTCAGGTCACCGGGCTGCGCCGGCAGCGACTCGAGCAGCGCGCGCAGCGGCGTGATTCCGATCCCGCCGGCGATCAGCGTGACGCCGCGCCGCGTGCGCCGCGCCCCCGTCAGCACCCCGTACGGGCCTTCGATGAACACCCGGGTCCCGACGGCAAGGTTGCGCACGCGCCCGCTGTCGTCGCCCAGGTCCTTGATCGTGAACCGCAGCCAGTGGCCGTTCGGAGCCGACGAGATCGAGTACGGATGCGCGCGCCACCAGCCGTCACGGGTCAGGAACCGCAGCACGAAGAACTGTCCGGACCTGACTGCGAGGCGGTCGAGGTCGCGACCGGCCAGGTAGACGGAGACGACCCCGGGGGCCTCCTCCACGACGGCCGACACCCGGAGGCGGTGGCGGATCGAGGTGAGCGCCGGCTGACCGACGCGGAACGTGACCACGAGGACAGCGGTCGCCACGTACAGCCCGATCCAGTAGGTGGCCGCCAGCTGGTCGTGCATGAAGTCGGCCCCGACGAACAGCTGGTGCAGGAAGGCGAGGGCGATCGCGAGATACGCGTAGAGGTGGATCCCGTACCAGGTCTCGTACGAGAGCCGTCGGCGGGCGGCGCGCACGGACGTGACGCCGACGAGGACGAACAAGACGAAGCCCGCGGTCGCCCACAGGACGTACGGGAAGGTGGTCAGCAGCGTCACGGCCTCGTCGAGGACGCCCGCCCCATCGCCCAGCGCGTACCCGAACGTCGTCAGGACCCCATGGGCGGCGATCAGCCAGATCGTGGCGAACCCGAGCCAGCGGTGCGCCCAGGCGAGCCGATCCATGCCGAACGCCTCGTCGAGCCACGGGCTGCGGCCCATGAGGACGAGCTGGATCAAGGCGAGGTAGGTGCCCAGCAACGCTGTCAGCTGCCCGGCCGCTGTCAGCGCGCCGGCCAGCGTGCCGAGCTGGTCGAGGCCGCCGTGGCGGACCCACATCAGGACGATGAAGGCACCGTTCCCGACGAGCAGCGCGACGACGTCGACGGCTCGCGTACCCCATTGGCGCGGAAGCGGCACGGGCAGCGGGTGGGGTGCGGATCGTGTCGTCACGTCAGGCCTTCGAACAAGGATCGCGACGCTCTCGGCGGGGAGGAGTCCGCCGGGAGCGCCGCGTCAATGTCCATTTCAGCGGTTGTCGCTGAGAAGCCGCTGAGATCAGGCCTGCGTGAAGTGGACCTGCAGCTCGAGGATCCCGTGATCCTCAACCGACAGCACGATCATCCCCTGGGGCTGCTGGATCGAGTAGTCGGCGAACTGGATCGGCAGCGAGCCTGCAACCGTGATCACGCCGCTCTCGAGGCGCGCCTGGAGCGGGATCTCGACCGACTTCGTGACACCGTGCAGGGTCAGGTCACCTGTCGCCGTCACTTCGATGATCTCGCCCTCGGCCGGCACGGACTCGAGCTCGATGGGCTGGGTCAGGGAGAACGTCGCCGTCGGGAACGTCGCCGTCTCGAGGCCCTGCCGCTGGAGCTGGCGGTCGCGGTTCGACTCGTCGCTCTGGAGGCCGGTCAGGTCAGCCGTTATGTCGACCGCCGTGATCGTCGTGCCGTCGATCGTCATGGTGCCGGTGACGCCGGTGGTGCGCCCCACGGCCGTGGCAGCGCCGACGGTCGCCAGCTGCTCGTTGACGCGGTAGCCGACGAAGGTGCCCGACTCGCCCGAGCCCACGGACGTGTCGACCGCCCAGG
>DATDJA010000139.1:0-3305 GCA_036520795.1 Candidatus Limnocylindrales bacterium | reverse complement strand
GAAGGAAGGGGAGAGCCGCGCGTCCCTGGGTCGCGAGCGCTACCTCGAGCGCATGCGCGCGTTCATCGAGGCCACCCGGACGGTGATCCTCGACCAGCAACGGCGGGTCGGCGGCAGCTGCGACTGGGGCCGGCTGCGGTTCACGATGGACGAAGTGTCGGCGCGGGCCGTCCGCGTGGCGTTCCTGCGGCTGCACGAGAAGGGTCTCGCGTACCGCACGGAAGCGCTCGTGAACTGGTGTCCGGGCTGTCGGACGAGCGTCAGCGACCTCGAGGTGCTCCCGACGCCCGAGACCGGGACCCTGTGGAGCGTCCGCTACCACCTGATCGACGAGGCGACCGGCCGGCCCGATCCGGACGCAACCCTGACCGTGGCGACGACCCGCCCGGAGACGATCCTCGGCGACACCGCCGTGGCCGTGCATCCCGACGATCCGCGCTACGCGGCCCTCGTCGGCCGGCGCGTGCGCATCCCGTTCGTCGAGCGCGACGTGCCGGTCATCGCCGACGCGGTCGTGGACCCGGCGTTCGGGACCGGTGCTGTCAAGATCACGCCAGCCCACGATCACGACGACAACGAGACCGGCAAGCGCCACGGGCTGGCCATGCCGACGATCCTCGACGACGAGGCGCGGGTCACCGGCACCGGCACGCCGTACGACGGTCTCGACCGCTACGAGGCCCGGCAGCGGATCGTCGCGGACCTTGCGGCGCAGGGCGACCTGGCGGGCGAGCGCGCCCACGAGATGGTGATCGGCCGCTGCCAGCGCAGCAACGACGTCGTCGAGCCGCGCCTCAAGACGCAGTGGTTCGTGCGGACGGCACCGCTCGCCGCCGCGGCGCTCGAGGCCACGCGCTCCGGCCGGACGACGATCCTGCCCGCCAGGCTCGAGAAGACCTGGGAGCACTGGATGACCAACATCCGGGACTGGAACGTGTCACGCCAGCTGTGGTGGGGCCACCGGATCCCGGCCTGGTACTGCCCCGACGGCCACGCCACGGTCAGCGCGGAGCCCGAGGGTCCGGCAGCCTGCGCGACCTGCGGGCGACCGGCGGCCGAGCTCGTCCAGGACCCGGACATCTTCGACACCTGGTTCAGCTCGGGCCTGTGGCCGTTCTCGACCCTCGGCTGGCCGGAGCCGACCGACGACCTCGCTCGCTACTACCCGGGCTCCGTCATGGAGACGGGTTACGACATCCTGTTCTTCTGGGTCGCACGGATGATGATGCTGGGCATCGAGCTCACTGGCGAGGCTCCCTTCCACACGGTCTACCTGTCGGGCCTGATCCGTGACCCGTACGGCCAGAAGCTGTCGAAGACGAAGGGCAACACGGTCGACCCGCTGGATACGATCGAGGTGCTGGGTGCCGACGCCCTCCGCTTTGCCCTCGTGTACGGCGCGACCCCCGGCAACGACCAGCGGTTCGGCCAGGCCAAGGTCGAGAACGCCCGCAACTTCGCCAACAAGCTGTGGAATGCCACGCGGTTCGTCCTCGGTGCGCGTCCGTCGACGGTCCCGGATGGCAGCGGACGTCGCCTGCCGGATCCCGCGCACCTCGGGCCGGCAGATCGCTGGGTCCTGTCGCGCGCGGCGGCGACGATCGCCGCCGTCGACCACGCGATGGCCGACTACAACTTCGGCGAGGTGTCGCGTCTCCTGTACGAGGCGATCTGGAGCGAGTACTGCGATTGGGGCCTCGAGCTCGCAAAGGTCCGGCTAGCCGATCCCGATCGGACCGACGCCGAGCGGGAGGCGACGTGGTGGGCGCTGGTCGACGCCCTCGACGTCTACCTGCGGTTGCTCCATCCGGTCATGCCGTTCATCACGGAGCGGCTGTGGCAGGGGCTTCCGCACACCGACGACGACCCGGGCCTGCTGATCGTCGCGCGCTGGCCCGGCGCACGGGCGCGGGACGAGGCGGCGGAGGCGGAGGTCGGCGCGCTCGTGGAGCTCGTGCGGGCCATCCGCAACGCGCGTGCCGACGCGAAGGTCGAGCCGGCGGCATGGCTCCCGCTCGACGTCTACGTCGAGCCTTCGCTGGGCCACGCCCTCGAGGGGCTTCGTCCGGCGATCGAGCGCCTGGCGCGGGCGCGCCCGCTTCGCCGTCACCTCACGCCCGAGGACCTCCACGGCACGGCCAGCGCGACGGGCGGACTCACCGTCATCGCGGGACCCGCCGAGGCGATCATCGGCCAGCCGGCGGGGGAGGCGGGCGCCGCCGGCGCCGACCGCGCCCGGCTCGAGAAGGAGCTCGCGGACACCGAGCGCCTGCTGGCGGCCGCACGGGCCCGCCTCGCCAACGACGCCTTCACCTCCAAGGCGCCGCCGGCGATCGTCGAGGGCGCCCGAGCCAGCGAAGCGGAGCTCGCGGACCAGGCCGAACGGCTGCGTGACCGCCTCGCCCGCTGATCGCGGCGCCCGGGACGCCGCCCCGGCCCCGCGCGCGCTGCTACGATCTGCCCATCCTGTCCGCTGGCCGCGTCCGGAGGAGTCGTGCCCCTCGAGTTCCTGAAGCGTCGCGGGGGTGACGCTGATCAACCCGCCGAAGGCTCACAGTCCAAAGCCGTCCCGGGCCTCCCCGAGGAGGTCGTGGCGCAGGAGTACCAGCTCAAGCTCTATTACGCGGGCAAGAGCAGCGAGGGCGTCCGCCTCAAGGCCGGACCGCGCGCCCTGGCGGAGCTCCCGTCGATGCTCGCCGGCATCGCCCGCAGCGACGTCGAGGTCGTCGAGCCCCTGCCGCTCGAGTACTCCCAGGCCGTGCCCCAGATCGTCCGGCCGTCCGAGGCGATGCAGTGGCTGAACGCCCACCACCAGTTCACCCCGATCACCCGCCACGCCCTCGTCGTGCTCGAGACGATCGACGCGGTCGACCTCGCGTTCGACACGTTCGCCTGCGGGCTGCTCGATGGCGAGACGGACACGTCCGGCTACCCCGAGTACAACGCGGTCGTCGGTGGCGTGGCCTCGCACTGGGACGAGGCGACCGGCGACATGATCGTGCGCAGCGTGGTCGGCTGGGGGGGCCGCGGGGTTCGCGGCGACACCGACCGGATCGCCAGCCGCATCCTGGGCGGGCTTCTCACCAACATCCTCGCGAACCAGTTCGCGATGGGTCTGACGGCCGTCGAACGGCCGGTGCCGGCCGCGGGTCGGGGCGGTCTCGTGTGTGCCCACTGCGGGTTCGCATCGGGGCATGAGCGGGCGTTCTACTGCCCCAAGTGCGGGATGCGGCTGCTCCGCGGCTGAGCCGCTCCGAGCCCCTGATGCCGATCTACGAGTACCTCTGCACCGCGTGCAGCCATCG
>DATDJA010000138.1:0-4154 GCA_036520795.1 Candidatus Limnocylindrales bacterium | reverse complement strand
GACGTATCCCGAGTTCGTGCGCCTCCTGGCCGAGCTCGGCGTCGAGACCCAGGCGAGCGACATGTCCTTCGGGCTCGCGTGCGAGGCCTGCGGGCTGGCCTACAGCTCGCGCGGCGCCGGCGGCTTCTTCCCGAACGCCCGGACCCTCGGCCGTTTCGGCCAGTGGCGGATGCTCGCCGACATCCGGCGTTTCTACCGCGATGCCCGGGCCGTGCTCGAGGACTCCTCGACGGCCACCGCCACCCTGGGCGAGTGGCTGGACGAGCGAGGGTATGGCCGGCCGTTCCGCGACCACTTCCTGGTGCCCATCACGTCGGCCGTCTGGTCGACCGCTGCCACCCGCGTCCTCGAGTTCCCGGTCGTCTACCTGCTCCGCTTCCTCGACAACCACGGGCTCATCGGCTACGGCAACGCGCCGCAGTGGCGGGTTGTCCGCGGCGGCTCGCGCGCCTACGTCGACCGCCTCGTCGCGTCACTGCCGGCGGGCTCGGTGCGCACGGACAGCCCCGTCGCGGAGATCCGGCGCGACCTGTTCGGGGTGACCGTCACCACGCGCGATCGCGGGCGCGAACGGTTTGACGCCGTGGTCGTCGCGACGCATGCGGACGACGCTCTGCGGCTGCTGACCGATGCCGACGCCTACGAACGCCGTGTCCTCGGTGGCTTCGAGTACTCGACCAATGCGGTCGTGCTCCACACCGATGAGCGGCTCCTGCCGGACAGCCCGCGTGCGCGCGCGTCATGGAACGTCCGAACCCGCGATTGCCGTCGGCCGGGCGATGCCCTGGTGATGACGTACGACATGAACCGGCTGCAGTCGCTCGAGGGTGATGTCCGGTACTGCGTCTCCGTGAACCCGGGGCCCGACCTCCGCGCGGAGCTGGTCATCGAGGAGCGCGCGTTTGCGCACCCGACGTACACGTTCCGGACGCTCAAGGCGCAGGCCGGCATGCGCGACCTCCAGGGCCAACGGCGCACGTGGTTCGCGGGCGCGCACCTCGGCTACGGGTTCCACGAGGACGGCTGCCGGTCGGGCTTCGAGGCCGCCGCGATGGTCCGCGACGCGGCCGAACGGGTGGCCGCATGAGGTCGCACCTGCTCGAGGGCAAGGTCCGCCACCGCAGAGCGCGGCCGTTCACGTATGGGCTCGAGCACGACGTCTGGTACGCCGCCCTCGATCTCTCGGAGCTGGACGCGCTCGATCGCCGCCTGCGGCTGTTCGGCCGGAACCGCCGCGCCGCCGCCGTGTTCCGCGACCGCGACCACCTGCCGGAAGCGGCGGCCGACGTGGACGCCGCGATCCGCAGCCACCTCCGCGCCCAGGGCGTGGATCCCGACGGCTGGCGCGTGGCGCTGATCACGAACCTGCGGGCGCTCGGGTACGTGTTCAACCCGGCGAGCTTCTTCCTGTGCCGGGACGCATCCGGCGAGCTCCGCGTCGTCGTCGTCGAGGTCCACAACACGTTCGGCGAGCGACACCTGTACACCCTGCGGCCACGGCGGGGCGACTCGGCGGCGCCGTTCGCCGCCGCGATGGACAAGGCGTTCTTCGTCTCGCCGTTCATCGACGTCTCGGGCCGTTACGCCGTGCACGTCCGTGACGAGCCCGACGGCGTGCGGCTCGCGATCGCGCTGCGCCAGGACGGGCAGCCGACGCTGAGCACGAGTCTGGTGCTGCGGAAGGTGCGCCTCACCGATCGGGCGCTGCTCCGGATGCTCGTGCGGTACCCACTGCTGACCTACCGCACGATCGCCCTCATCCATTGGCACGCGTTCCGGCTCTGGCTCCGAGGGGCGCCGTTCTTCCGCCACGGTGCCGTGGAGTCCGCGAGGTGAGCACCCAGGTTGCCGCGCCGAGGACCGGTGGCCTGCGCGGCGGATTCATCGATGCGGCCGCACGACGCGTGATGCTCGCCGCGGCCGCGCGGATCCGGGTCGGGCGTCTGACCGTGGTCATGCCCGACGGGGCGCACCAGACGTTCGGCGATCCGGGATCGGCAATCGCCGGCGAGATCCACGTCCACGATGCGGCCGCGGCGGTCCGGATGTTCGTGGGCGGCGACGTGGGCGCGGGCGAGGCGTACATGGACGGCCTGTGGTCGAGCCCGGACCTGCCGGCGCTGCTCAAGGTCGCCGCGCTCAACCGCGAGGCTCTCGCGATGCCCGACGGCTGGTGGCGGCTGCCGCTCCGGCTGCGGCGGACCGTGCTCCACCGGACGCGGCGCAACACGAGGGCCGGCAGCCGCCGGAACATCGAGGCGCACTACGACCTGGGCAACGACTTCTACCGCCTGTTCCTCGACGAGACCATGACCTACTCGAGCGCGGTGTTCGATCGGCCGGGCATGTCGCTCGCGGACGCCCAGCGGCGCAAGTACGCACGCATGGCCGAGCGGGCCGGCATCGAGCCCGGGATGCACGTCCTCGAGATCGGGTCCGGCTGGGGCGGCTTCGCGCTCTACGCCGCGGGCGAGCTTGGCTGCCGCGTGACGACGCTCACGATCTCGCCGTCCCAGCACGCGCTCGCGACCGAGCGGATCCGCGCGGCCGGCCTCGCCGACCGCGTCTCTGTCGAGCTGCGCGACTACCGCGACATCAGCGGCACGTACGACGCGATCGTCTCGATCGAGATGCTCGAGGCCGTCGGCGCCGAGTACTACACGACGTTCTTCGAAGCCTGCGACCGGGCGCTGCGACCGGGTGGCCGCCTCAGCCTCCAGGTGATCACGTTCCCGGATGTCTCCTACGGCCCCCAACTGCGCGGGGCGAACTGGATCCAGACCTACATCTTTCCGGGTGGGGTTCTGCCGTCGCTCGCGGCGATGGAGTCGTCGCTCCACGGGACCAGCCTCCTTGTGCGGGCGGTCGACGACATCGCCGCGAGCTACGTGCAGACGCTCCAGGCCTGGCGACAGGCGTTCTTCGCCCGCCTCGACGAGGTCCGAGCGATGGGCTTCGACGAGCGGTTCATCCGGATGTGGGACTACTACCTCGCGATCAGCGAGACCGGGTTCGCGACCGGGATCACCCAGGACCTCCAGCTCGTGCTCGAGAAGGGGCGCGGGGTCGCCTGATCGCGTGTCGCGAGCCCGCGCCCGATGGGGTACCGTCGAAGGCGTGACAGGCGACCTGGTCGAGCGTCATCGCGAACGACTCGAGGCCGCGATCGCGGCGACCGCGGACCGCGGGTTCTGGTCGGCGTTCGCGGAGGATCCGCGCGAGTACCCGGCCGAATCCGCCGACGCCGGTGCGGCCGCGTTCGAGGCGTACCGCGGCAAGCCGTTCCCGATCGAGCAGCCGGCGACGGCCACCTGGGCCGGCGAGGAGCGCTCGCCATTCGGGCTCGAGCTCGGGATCGCGTATCCGGTGGCCGATGTCGACGCGCTGCTGCCGGCGATGGCGGCGGCACTGCCGGCCTGGCGCGATGCGGGCGCCGAGGTCCGGGCCGCCGTCTGCGCGGAGATCCTGGTCCGCCTCAACGAGCGGTCGCACGAGATCGCCAGCGCGGTCATGCACACGACCGGCCAGGCGTTCCCCATGGCCTTCCAGGCCGGCGGCTCGCACGCGCAGGATCGCGGCCTGGAGGCGGTCGCGTACGCGCTGGCGGCGATGCGCCGGGTCCCGGCCGGCGCTACGTGGGAGAAGCCCCAGGGCAAGCGGCCGCCGCTGCGGATGCTGAAACGGTTCCGGATCATCGGGCGTGGGGTCTCGCTGCTCATCGGGTGCGCCACGTTTCCGACCTGGAACGGCTATCCCGGCCTGTTCGCCAGCCTCGCGACCGGGAACCCGGTGCTCGTCAAGCCATCGCGACGGGCGGTGCTGCCGCTCGCGATCACCGTCGCCGTCGCCCGGGAGGTCCTGGCCGAGGCCGGCTTCTCGCCTGACGTCGTCGCCCTGACCGTCGACGCGCCGGGCGAGCGCACGGCGGTCGACCTCGCCCTCCGGCCGGAGGTCCGCCTGATCGACTTCACGGGCTCGAGCGCCTTCGGGGACTGGCTCGAGTCGCACGCCACGCAGGCCGTCGTGTTCGCGGAGAAGTCGGGCGTCAACGGCGTGGTCATCGACTCGACCGACGACTACGCGGGCATGCTGCGCAACCTCGCGTTCTCGATCTCGCTCTACAGCGGCCAGATGTGCACGACGCCCCAGAACCT